>CANFFA010000174.1 GCA_947445425.1 Paludibacteraceae bacterium | reverse complement strand
TAACATTTGGCAGTAACATCTTTTCGTACTGCCTTGATGGTTTCTCTAGAGATAATCTTAGCCCCAATTGCTGCTTGAATAGCAATGTCGAATTGTTGGCGTGGGATCAGTTCTTTTAATTTCTCACACATCCTTTTGCCTAGTGGAACTGCGTTATCTACGTGAATAAGACAAGAGAGAGCATCAACAGGTTCACCATTGAGAAGAATATCCAAGCGGATTAATTTAGATGGGCGAAAACCATTCATGTGGTAATCGAAAGAAGCGTAGCCCTTGGAAATACTTTTTAATCTATCATAAAAATCAAATACGATTTCACCCAAAGGTAAGTCGTAAATTAATTCCATACGGTTACCGGATATATAATTTTGTTTGATCAACTCACCTCTTTTACCCAAACACAAGTTCATGATTTGACCGATATAGTCAGTTCGTGTAATGATGGAGGCACGAATATAAGGTTCTTCAATTCTGTCTATGGCCATAATATCAGGTAAACCTGAAGGATTGTGTACTTCAACTAAATCTCCTTTGTTGGTATAGACTTTATAGGATACGTTTGGAACGGTAGTGATCACGTTCATGTCGAACTCACGGTCCAAACGCTCTTGGATAATCTCCATGTGCAACATCCCTAAGAACCCGCAACGAAATCCAAAACCCAAAGCCACAGAAGATTCTGCTTCAAAAGTTAGTGAGGCATCATTTAGTTGCAGTTTTTCTATAGAAGCACGTAAATCTTCGAAATCATCAGTATCTATAGGATAAACACCCGCAAATACCATTGGTTTTACCTCTTGAAAACCATCAATTGAAACTGTACACGGACGTTTGACATGTGTAATGGTATCTCCTACTTTTACTTCTTTGGAAGTCTTGATTCCGGAGATGATATAACCTACATTTCCCGCACTAAGGGTTTTGGTCGGTGACATTTCAAGCTTAAGAATTCCAATCTCTTCAGCATTGTACTCTTTTTCTGTATTGACAAATTTAACGAGATCTCCTTTGTTGATGGTACCATTTACAATTTTAAAGTAAGCAATGATACCACGGAAAGAGTTGAACACTGAGTCAAAAATCAAGCATTGTAAAGGAGCTTCAGGATCACCTTTGGGTGCAGGCACACGGGTGACAATTGCTTCTAAGATATCCATAACTCCCAATCCTGTTTTTCCGCTGGCACGAAGGATTTCTTCACGTTTACAGCCGAGTAGTTCAATGATTTGATCTTCCACTTCGTCAGGCATGGCATTGTCCATGTCCATTTTATTCATGATTGGAATAATCTCTAAATCATGCTCCAAAGCCATGTATAAATTTGATATGGTTTGTGCTTGAATTCCTTGTGTTGCATCCACAATCAGCAATGCACCTTCGCAGGCAGCAATGGAACGTGATACTTCATAAGAAAAATCTACGTGTCCAGGGGTATCAATTAAATTAAAGACATACTCTTCATCCTTTAGCTTGTAAGCCATTTGAATGGCGTGACTTTTAATGGTAATACCCCGTTCACGCTCCAAATCCATATTGTCGAGTACTTGAGCTTGCATTTCCTTGCCGGCAACTGTGTTGGTAAATTCCAATAATCTATCGGCAAGGGTACTTTTCCCATGATCGATATGGGCTATGATGCAAAAATTCCGGATATTTTTCATACGTAAATCAATGTGCTATTTATAAAATTGGCCACTGTTTCAATGAATGTACTACAATGGGCCTGCAAAAATACATAAAAATCATGAATAATAAGTCTTGCTTTATGTCATTCATAAAAGTGCGCAAAAGACCGATTATCGTATCACTTCTGAGAAATTCATCTTAATCCTTATTTTTTTGAAATTGCTATTTTATACATTAACAATGCATTATAGTTTTAGAGAATGGTTTTTATAAACTTTTTGCTAATTTTGTTCTCAAACTATTTGTAGAAATAAAATAAAGCACTACCTTTGCACTCGCAATACAGAAGGCGTCATAGCTCAGTTGGTAGAGCAAAGGACTGAAAATCCTTGTGTCCCAGGTTCGAATCCCGGTGACGCCACAACAAAAAAAGCACTTAAACTAATATGGTTTAAGTGCTTTTTTTCTTTATTATAATGTTTAAGTATTAGCACGCATGTAATTCGGATTAATCAGTAAGGAATTTAGAACGCAAATAACGCAAGTTTACGCAAATTAAGAGACTCTAATTTGCGTAAACTTGCGTTATTTGCGTTCTAAAAAGCTTGTGTTAGGTATCTTTTGAAACCGATTTATTTTATTTGTACTTCATTTTGATCACTTTCCTTTTTATGTAAAGGCCTGCCTTGTAATGCTTGAACCAAAGTAAATAAAGCTAGTAGTGCATAAACAATAGAAGCCAACAGAATTGTTTTGGTGTTTTTAAGTAAATAGAAAGCCAGTATCGGTAGCACTTGAAGGGCATGCATCCCAATAAAATGTGCTACTCTAGGATCTCCAAATTTTGTACTCCAGTTCAAGAACGGAATCCCAGCACCGCCATCAGGTCCACCAATGGTATGGGTAAGTCGAGAGCCCATCACAAAACCTTCGAATGAAAACATAACAAACAAGACGATGCCCCATCGTATGGCCCATACATAATAGGTGGGTAAGCTTGGGAAATCATTTGCAAAAAACAAATAACCTACATAAGCAGTATAAAGTGTTACCAAGGTGGCAGCTGTTGCCATCATAGAATATAGAAAAGCATACATTGGTGTACTTAAATTGTAATGTGACAATTGACCTTTACCAGCTTGTAGGGCAATATAAACAATCTCGAAACCTAACATTACTATTACCACCCAATTGTAGTATGTGATATTGAAAGAAGGTAAATAATAACAATACCAGGCCATTGCCCACGAAAATAGAAAAGTAGAAAATGCAAATTTTAAGGGTTTGATCCAGGCACTGATATTGTAAACCTGTGTGCTTGTCATTTTTGTTAATGCCAAGCACAAGAGAGCAAAAGCTAAACAAATCAAGCCAAAATAAAATAAGCTTTCATTTCTTGCTTTAAGTTCGTAAATAAAGTCGATCATAAGGGATGGGTATTTCGTTTTTAGTTGTTTTTAATTATCTCAGTCAGAGCATGTATTTTAAAATCAGTAGGATGGTGAATTTTGTGAATTAAAGTTGTTTTTCTGTTTTATTAAGTATTTATCGAGGTCTAATTCATACTTTATGACTAGATTTCCCGTTATAAGCTGCTTAAGATCTTATTCGTTTTCACCTAATTTCAAACAACAATTATACCTATCATTATCCATTTTACCCTCAATAATTTCTAAACGATTAGTACTGAGATTAGGTTCATTTGTCATTCAAAATCAATTTATAATATTTTTCCTTTCCTCTTGCTTGATCACAGCACACTCACATGCATCAATATTACAGTAAATTATGAATAAAACACAGTTAACGCTTACGCTTTTCATTCTTTGTTTTTTTGTTTCATATTCATTTTCTCAGGGTGTTCTAAATTCTCAGAAAGTAACTGGAAAGATACTCTGCTTAGAGAATCAATCAAAAGTACCCTTGTCTTTTGCTTCCGTGCGTCTGCTTTCAACCAAAGATAGTAGCTTTATTATAGGAACCACTACTAATATAGATGGTCAATTCGAGTTGCGCATCAGCAAAGACAAAGAATTCTTGTTATTGGTTTCTTGCATGGGTTATGAGTCAATTTATGAGCCTGTAAAGCTTGATGACGTAAGTGAGGTTTTGATTATGAAAGATATTGTCATGTTGGATAAATCAATTAAACTAACTGAAACGGTCGTTGTGGGTCAACGGGCAGAGATGGTGGTAAAGAAAGATACAGTGGAATATAATGCTGCTGCATATAAGTTGAAAAATAATGCTGTTGTAGAGGATTTACTTAAAAAACTACCCGGTATCACGATTACCGAAGAAGGGAAGATATTGGTCAATGGGAAAGAGGTAAAACGGGTGATGGTAGATGGGAAAGATTTCTTTAGGAGTAATCCGAATCTTTCCATTAAAAATATCCCTGCTAGCATTATGGAAAAATTGCAAGTAATTGATGATAAATCCGAACTTTCTAAACTTACCGGTGTGGATGATGGCGAAGAAAATATTGCCATCAATATTAGTATACAGAAAGATAAGAAAAAAGGTTGGTTGGTGAGTAATAACTTGGGCGGTGGTAAGGAGATGAATGGGAGTGAGGGAGATTTGTTACGTTATACTGTGAATAGTTTTGTTGCCAGATTGGTGGAGACATCGCAACTTGGGGTGGTGGCGAATGGAAATAATATCAATGGGATGAGTTTGGGTAGTGGTGGTAGTACGGTGGGCAGTGGAAAGCCCGGGCTGAACTCATCTCTTTCAGGTGGGGTTAATTTTTCTTCGGGTAAGGATAATAAAGCTCCATGGCTTATTAATAGTGATGTTTCATACGGATTTAATGAGCGGGTATTAAGGCGTACAGGTATTCGTCAGTATTTTTTGCAAGATAGTAGTTCCTATCAAACTGATACCCTAAAACAATACAGTAGTGAACAAGGGATTCATTTTAGTTCTAAAATAGAGAATCGCTCCATTAATAATTGGGTATTTTCGTTTTCACCTTCTGCTTCTATTACTTCAAAACAGACCACAGATGATGGTTATTCTTTGCTACAAGCCGGTAATGTACAGCGTGACTCTGTCAATACCAATCGATACAAGAGTAATTCTACCATACCTGTTTTGAATGTTGGCGGAACTTTTACTGTTACGCATGATTTTGAAAAGGCAAGGCGCAAACTTTCAATGAGTTTGGATTCGCGCTATACCAATAATGATGGGGTTGGAGAAACAAATGCCCGTTATTATTACTTTCGGAATAAAGTGGGGAGTCGTGAAGTACTGCGGAATCAACAATGGGTTAATCAATCTCTGAATCTGAATAGTCGACTCTATCTCTCTTATGTAGAGCCTGTTGGCGAGAAAAGTTCGGTCCAGTTTGTCTATTGGACAAGATCGAGCAATACTGATAATATCGTCAATAATTATAAACAAAATCCACTGACAGGGGAATATACTGTTTTGGATTTGCCCTACAGTAGAAGTTTGGAGAATATCGTTTTAACACAGCAAATGGGTATTAATTATTCGGGAGTAATCGACAAAGTGGTGTATACCTTGGGTTTGGATTATAATCCTTCTAATATACGGAGCTTATCATTTATTCAGAAAGGTGCTGTCTCAGGTGCTGATTCTACATTGACAGAATTTTCAGGATTCAAAAGTTTCAATTATGCCCCAAATGGCCATTTGATGTATAGTATTGGTAGTGGAAAGAGCTTGCGATTTGATTACAAAGGACGTTCGGAATCTCCTTCCATTTCTCAATTAGATCCTTCTCGTAATGAAACAAATCCTACTAATATTAGGATAGGAAATCCAGATTTAGCACCGAAATTTACCCATTGGACTCGATTGCGATATCATGCTAATCAACGTGAAACCCAGCAGTCCTTTCAAGTATATGTAGAGGGGAACTATATATTGGATGATATTGTGAATCGTACTATTGTTGATGCCGTTACGGGTATAAAAACCACAAGTCCAATCAATCAGTCCGGTTCATGGACTGCCAATGGGACCATGTACATATTCCGGTGATACCCGTTCACGTTTTCCGGTGATATCCGTTCACTTTTTGTTCAAAAACGATTAGGCAGATGTGAAATTAATACTTTTTTCTTAGACTTTCTCCTTTTAATTGGAAACGTATCGATTTATGAACGATTCTGTCC
>CANFFA010000173.1 GCA_947445425.1 Paludibacteraceae bacterium | reverse complement strand
GCAGAATATATTTTTTTTTGTTGAAGACCAATAGCATAATTAAGCTAGAAATTCCGACATGGGAACTTGGGAATGCTGCTGTTGGTCGTTCACCTGATTGTTGGGCACTTTCTACTAAATGGAAAAAAAAGCCATCGTTATGAGCTTTTGTTATGATTGATTGATGGGTCTGAAAATAGTGTCCAATTTGAGGGAAGATGCCTGCTTGTATGTTTTCTATACCTATTGCTGGGAAATAGTATTGAGGTCCAGCAGTAGGGAAAAGTATGTAGATGGTGTAATAAGCAAAAAAGGAGAACATAATTGAAAAAAAGAATTGTTCAAAGTAAGATTTGTTGGTAATATAAAAGTAGATGCTTGTACCTACGATGATAGGATAATAAGAAAAATATCCCATATTGAATAATTCACTTACCCAATGTTGGGGGTAAAGTTGGCTAAAGCTGAGTGCTGGTTGAAAGTGGAAGAAGTATTGCTCTAGATTTGCCAGTAAATAATCTAAATTAGAGATCACTTTATTTATTTCATAAGTCTCAGGATACCAGGTTGATAACATTGACCCAAGGAAAACAAAGCGTATAGGTTCAAGAATTTTCAATTTAAATTTGGAATGAAAGTAGGCTAAGGTTATGATAAAACTAAGGGTGAGTATTCTTATGCCGAGCAGTTGAAAGGCGTTGGTCATCCAGGGTAAAAAGGCCAAAATGATGAGGGAAGTTGTGATTAAATAAATAAATGTAATTATTTCTACAGCAAATAAATGTCTAAATACAAATGCCTTCATGAACAAATAATGTGCTAATTAATACTCTACCGAAATACCACTGAATGGTTTCGACAAAGATACATTTTTTCACATGATTATTTGTAATATATCCCTTATCTTTGTAATACATAAAAGTATAGTTAAGAAAATGATAAATAAAATATTTCTCAGTATCCTGTTTCTTTTTGCTTGGTTCTCTGTTTATTGCTGTACCAGCTTTGTTGTTGGGAAAGATGCCAGTACGGATGGGTCAAGCTTGATGTCCTACTCAGCCGATTCCTATTTAATGTATGGGTCTTTGTACCATTCACCTGCTGCCAGTTATGCTGATAGTGCAATGCTATCTGTTCATGATTGGGAGACTGGGAAATACCTTGGTAAAATTAAGCAAGTTCAGAAAACCTATTCGGTTGTAGGGAATATGAATGATCAGCAAGTGAGTATTGGTGAGTCTACTTTTGGCGGACGGCCAGAATTGTTAGATAGTACAGGTATATTGGACTATGGAAGTCTTATTTATATCGCTCTTCAACGTGCTGCTTCTGCCCGTGAGGCGATCAAAGTGATGACAGATTTGGTCTCAGAATATGGTTATTGTAGTTCGGGGGAGTCTTTTTCTATTGCAGATCCAAACGAAATTTGGATAATGGAAATGATTGGGAAGGGTACGAATAATAAAGGTGCCGTGTGGGTGGCCCAACGGATTCCTGATGATGCTGTATCTGCACATGCGAATCAGGCTCGTATTACCGTTTTTCCATTGGAAGATACTAGTAATTGCCTATACTCTAGTGATGTGATTGCTTTTGCGCGTGAGAAAGCTTATTTTAATGGACGAAATGTTGACTTTAGTTTTTCGGATACTTACAATCCGCTTGATTATAGTGCTTTGCGATTTTGTGAGGCGAGAGTTTGGTCATTTTTTAGAAAAGTTGATCCGGCAATGGGAAAGTATTTGGGCTATATAAAAGGAGATAGTTTAGTGCGTATGCCTTTGTGGGTTAAGCCAAAAAATAAAATAAGTACGCAGAGTCTGAAAGATTATATGCGGGATGAATTTCAAGGGAGTGATTTTGAAATGAGCAAGGGACTTGCTGCCGGGGCTTTTGGTAGTAAGTTAAGAAATAGCCCATTGACTTTTAAATTGGATAGTTTGGAATATGGTCACGATAGGCCAGTGGCCACGCAACAGACTGCTTTTAGTCTTGTGGCTCAAATGCGGAGTTGGTTGCCAAATTATATTGGGGGCGTGCTTTGGTTTGGTGTTGACGATGCTGCTTGTAGTTTGTACGTGCCACTGTATTGTGGGATTGACAGTATTCCTTTTTGCTATAGTTCTAAAAATGGGAATTTAGTTAAGTATTCTGCTACTTCTGCCTTCTGGATTTTTAATGGGGTGTCGAACTTCGCATACAGTAAATATAACTGTATGCTTCCAGACATTAAAAAAGTACAAGCGCATTGGGAAAAAGATTTTACGGCCCTAGTCCCTGCTGTTGATAAACTAGCTATTGATATGTCTGAAAAGGAAGCACGAGCATATCTAAGCAAATTTAGTTTTGAGCAGGCCGAAAAATCTACTGATGCGTGGAAAAAATTAGGTGAATATTTATTAGTAAAATACCTCGACGGCAATGTAAAGAAAGAATACAATGGGCAATTTGTGAAAAATGAGTTTGGAATCCCGCCCAGTATTATTCGTGAAGGTTATCCAGAAGCGTTTTTAAGGAAAATGGTAAAAGAGCAACCCTCCATGCGAATGAAAACAGAGGCAGAATTTAAGAAAAGAAAGTAGACTTAATTCGTCCTTTTTCCCTACATTATTTAACTGTAATGATTACAACTTTTTGATTTGTTAGTAAAAAAAACAACAATAAAGCCCTATATTTAGCAACTTTTCTGTTTTGAATTTTAGAATAGAATTTCCTTTATATTATTAATACGCTAAATTTACGGATTATGAAGATAGTTGTATTTGGAGCCAGTGGAAGAACGGGATCGTTAATTGTTGAACAAGCATTGGATGCTGGTCATGAAGTTGTTGCATACATTCGAAAAGCTGGATCTATAAAGTTTCAGCACCCGAATTTAAAAATATGTATTGGTAATTTAACTGAAAATTTACGCATTAGAGATGCCATTACTGGTGCTGATGTATGCATTTCTGCATTGGGTGGTAAGTCTTTGATGCAACATGCTTCAGAATTTATTGCCGGAATTCATCATATCGTTACTACGATGGAGGAGGTCGGCATAAAGCGTTTCATTTATCTTTCCAGTATGGGTGCTGGTGAAAGCCGTTCTGATATGTGTGGGTGTGCTCGATTGGTTCTTGCAGATTTTATGTTGCGTATACCGCTTGCTGATCATACCAATAATGAAATTAGAATTGCCAAGAGTTCGCTTCAGTGGACTGTTGTTCGACCAGGCTCTTTGAATAATGGCCCCATTGATGAAAATATTAAAGTTATTTGCAAAAAAGTATCATTGTTGACCAACACAAGTGTATCTAGAGCACGTGTGGCCGCATTTATGTTGAAACAATTGAAAGATAAAAAATACATCAATAAGTATGTATGCATTACGACTTGAACTAAAAAAAGCCTCAGATTTAGAGGCTTTTTTTATGACCTAAAGTGATCATGAAATGATTAATGGGCTGCTTGTGTAAAGCGTTCTTATTCTCAATATCTTTTAAGTATTTCTGAAAATTTTATTTGCTTCTTCAAGTTGTTCCTTACTCAAGTCCGGAATTCCATCCAATGCATACTTCTTATTCAGTTCCTTATACTTATAAGCGCCTATTGAATGGTAGGGCAGTAGTTCGACCTTTTCAACGATCGAATATTTTTTTAGGTAGATAGAAAGTGCCTTTAAATCTGTCGCTTTGTCGGTTATTGTTGGAACAACGACATGTTTAATCCAGGTCGGCTTTTTAATTTCCTGTAGATAATCTAGAAACCTCAGAGAATTTTCAAGCTTTACGCCTGTCAGTATTGGGTGCAAGTCAGGGTTTATTGTTTTTATATCCAATAATACTAAATCTGTATATTCCAATAGTTCTTTAACCTTCTCATTCATGAAATTACCAGAAGTGTCCAGGGCTGTATGGATATTTTCTTTTTTGCAAAGCTTAAAAAATTCCTTTACAAATTCTGCTTGCATGAGTGGCTCCCCACCTGAAAATGTAACTCCACCCCGTTTCTGAAAATATACTTTGTACTTCAAAACTTCTTGTAGCAATGCTTCTGGTGATATTAGTATTTTGGGATCTTCTAAACTCCAAGTGTCAGGATTGTGGCAATACTGACAGCGTAATGAGCAGCCCTGAGCAAAAATGACAAAGCGTATACCAGGCCCATCAACTGTACCAAAACTTTCGTAAGAGTGAATTTTTCCTATTAAAGACATAGATTGTTAAGAATAAAGTGATAGGTGGTGAATAAATTGAAATTGTATTGCTCTAGAGAGGAAATGTGTTTTTGATATATAAAAAAAAATAAATCGTTGAAGAAACAGAATAACTACAAATTAGGTAATTATTTCAATTCTTCAACGATCCATAAAATTTCAGTTTTTACATAGATGCATTGATTGTTCTAGAAATTACATCCAACTGTTGCTCTTTGGTTAGGCGTACAAAATTTACTGCGTAACCAGAAACACGAATGGTTAATTGCGGATAATTTTGCGGATTCTCCATCGCATCATATAAGAGGTCTTTGTCAAAAACATTTACATTCAGATGTTGTCCGCCTGTTGGGGTGAAATATCCATCCATCATGTCTATTAAGTTGTCAATTCGTCCCTCCATATCTTTTCCTAAAGCACCAGGTGTTACTGCAAAGGTGTAGGAAATTCCATCTTTAGAGTGATGAAATGGCAATTTAGCTACTGATGCCAAAGCTGCCAATGCACCTTTACGATCCCTACCGTTCATTGGATTGGCACCTGGGGCAAAAGGCTCACCAGATTTGCGTCCACAAGGCGTAGCACCTGTTTTCTTTCCATATACTACATTGGAAGTAATGGTTAGTATGGATTGTGTTGGTTTAGCATTCCTGTAAGTTTCATGTTGACGAAGATATTCCATGAATTTTTCTGTTACTTCCACAGCGATTCTGTCGGTGCTGTCCTCATTGTTTCCAAAAGGAATATAATCACCTTCGATTTCAAAATCAACCGCCAATCCACTTGCATCACGAATGACTTTCACTTTTGCATCACGAATGGCAGTCAAAGAATCTGTCACGATGGATAAACCAGCAATTCCAGTAGCTCTAATTCGCTCAACTTCAAGGTCGTGTAATCCCATTTGAAAAGCTTCATAAGCATATTTGTCATGCATGTAGTGGATGATTTTCAAAGTATTTACGTATACTTTGGCCAACCAACGCATCATCTCATCAAATTTCTCTGTAACCTCTTCATAATCTAAGTATTCAGAAGTAATCGGTGCATATTTAGGCGTTACTTGCACTCCTGATTTTTCGTCTCGACCGCCGTTAATGGCGTATAGTAAACACTTGGCAAGATTGGCACGAGCACCGAAAAGTTGCATCTGTTTTCCAATTTTCATGGGTGAAACACAGCACGCAATCCCATAATCATCACCATAGTCAGGACGCATTAAGTCATCATTTTCGTACTGAATAGAAGATGTATTGATAGATACTTTAGCGCAGAATCGCTTCCAATTTTCTGGTGATTTAACCGACCAAAGCACCGTCAAATTTGGTTCCGGTGCTGGTCCCAAATTGTACAAAGTATGTAGATATCTATAGGCATTTTTCGTAACCAATGTACGTCCATCTACACCTTGACCACCAAGCGATTCTGTCACCCAAACTGGATCTCCTGAAAATAAATCGTTGTATTCAGGTGGACGTAAGAAGCGGATAATCCGTAATTTAATAATAAATTGATCGATTAATTCTTGAGCTGCTTCTTCAGTAAGAATTCCATCAACAATATCTTTTTCAATATAAATATCCAAAAACGTTGAAGTTCTACCCAATGACATCGCTGCACCATCTTGATCTTTGGT
>CANFFA010000172.1 GCA_947445425.1 Paludibacteraceae bacterium | reverse complement strand
CGGCCTAAAACGAGAATAACTTTTTTCGAGCTCGCTTGGTGGCGGCTCCAAAAGTTATTTCCCGTTTTGTCCGAACTAAACCAAACTTGCAGCAACAAAACATATCTTAACTTGCTGCTGAAATTGTCCTAACATTGGGGAGTAGCATACTACTCAGCACCAATGAATAACTACCTACCAATAAATTCCGTAAGTTTGCAGGTGTTGTTCCTTTATTAACACCATCCAATGTAATGGTGGCATCCATCGGGGTGGTTTCAATCTCCAGTGTTCCCAATTGTGGACGGGGTGTAAGGTTAATGATTTTTTGCTCACCAGCAAGCATTTGGATCTTCTGTTTGTCCGTGCTGTATTTTGGTTTTCTGGCCTCCAGGGTGTAAATTCCTTCGTTTAACCGACCAGTATAGCTTCCACTTCCGACTTTTTCATTGTCGATATAGATATCGGTTTCGGGGGTTGTGTTTATGTTTATCTTACCAAACAGAGCATTCATAGGCACATCAAGTTTTGTATTTTGCCCATCAACTACCTTAATTTGTTGCTTTGTTGGCTCATACCATTCCCTTCGCAAGGAGACGGTATGCCCACCAGAAGAGACTTTATCGAGGGTACAAGGGGTTGTTTTTCCGGTAGAAACTTCATCAAGGGTGATGGCTGCACCACTTTCGGGAGTGCTTGTGATGGAAATAGAGCCAAAAGCGGGTTGCAAAACAAGGGTTGCTTTTGTGGTCTGTCCATCTGCTATTTGGATATTCTGACTGTTGTCGTGGTATAATGCTTTGCTGAGTTGTAGCGTGTGAGTGCCACTTTTAATCTTGTCTAATGTACAAGGGGTGGTCTGTATCAATGGATTGCCGTCCAACACAATAGCAGCGCCACTTTCGGGAGTAGAATTGATTTGCAATTGTCCATAAGCGGGGAGTAATGCAGAGGTGATTTTTTTAGTTGGGGCATTTGCTTTCAATTCAAATTTTCCGGCATCCGGGTGATATAAATCCATACTGAGCCGATAGGTATGATACCCCAAAGAATATTGTCCTGAAAATGGGGTTGATTTGCCTGTCGCTTTATCATCGATGTATACATCAGCTCCTGATGGTTCGGATGTTATTGTCACAAACTCGGTCGAAATATCTTCTTTCACAATCTGTTCCACTTTACCCGAAATAATCACCAGCTCGTAAACAGCTGCTTTTTCAATTGGTTGCGTAATAATCCAATCCCTCAATTGCCCCAACTGGGGATGCATAATAGAAAGCCGTTTTACACCATAAGGAACATATACCCATATTTCCGACGGTTTATTGACGGTTTTGACAATACCTGCTTGTCCGCAATCAAAAGAAAAACCTGTTTGGGTAGTGACTACCTTGATGATAGCACTAACATCTCCACTAAAATCCTTTAAAGGTGCAGTGACTCTTGCATCAAGATCATTTTCAAGCTTGCGGAAAGATTTTACGGAAATTTCCGCAAAGGAATTTGATAGGAAAGCGAAAAGAAATAGAATGGGTATAAGTTGTTTCATGCCAAGAATTATTGTGCGAGATGAAGTGTATTTATTCCAAATCTGATGATATTTAGTCCGATTTATTACTTTTCACCTTTCATTGGACGTTTCTTGATTTCAGATTGAAACACCAATTCTAATTTCTTCGTTTTTTCGTTATATCTGTATTTTTGAATCTCGCAATAATAGGATGGACAACAAAGTTCGTCATTCTCTCCGGAATAATTAGATGATCCAATGATACAATTTTCTTCTATTTTCGAAAAAATACCATGTGCATAAAGTAGTTTTTTGTCTTTTATATTTTTGGAGGCTATTTCATTGGGACTAAATACATTTGCCAATACAAATCCACTCTTTTTATTGAGAAATAAGTATTCGTTTGTATAAGTACCATTGTTGCCAAATTCCACTGTAACAGCCACCAGAATATCTTCCCGTGAATCACCATCCAAGTCACCCTTTAAAAACTGATTTTTTGAGATCGAATAAGCGTTGTCTCCAATATTCGCACTATAACGAATTTCATCTGTCGTCTCTTCACGAGAATACTTTTGAGCTTGTCCATGCTCTATTAGCATTTTAGAGGAATCATTCGGATTGCTGGTGTAGGTTTCAAATAAATACTTTTCGGCCTCCAGTGCAACCCACTTTTCTGCAATTTTCAGGACATTTTGTTCATCTTCCTTTGATACACTTACAATTTCCTTCCCTTCTTGCACATTTTTGTTTGACTGTTTGATACAACCAAATAATGAAAGCAACAAAACCCACGAACAGACATAAATTTTTACCATCATCATTCATTTTAATTTTTAATACATCGAATTGCAAAACCTGAATTTTTATTTTGATTTACAAATATAGAGTTAGATTTATCACTCTGAATTTGAAAGGTATAGACGCTATTCTGGCTGCTACTCATGCTGCATGTCCACCAACAAGCAATGGAAGCCAAACCTTCAAAGTGACCCGAGGAATTTCTAATTCCCGCAGGTAATCCCGAAAATCCTGTTCTGTTGTTTGATTTTAATTCATATCCCGGAACCCCTACCTTTGAATAGCTAGGCCTCCAATTCGTTGTAGCAGCCAAAGAATTTGCAATGAGATTTTCACCCAAAGAGCCATCGTGGCTAAAACCATGACTAATTAAATACTGCACCAAGGCATCATAGTCATCTTTACTGGCAACATGCCAACCTTGTGGTGCAATACCCCTGTGATCAGTGACGGCTGACCAATTGTACAATAACCCAAATTTATCAATCGCATTTGGGTCATTGTTATAAGCACAGCTCGCTCCTGCATTCAACTTGCTCCATTCATTGGCATTTGGAACCAAGGGAATTTCATCCCCATTTCGATAATGGGTCGTTTTTAGATTTTCGAGCATCCAAACTTGCGTTCCGATCTTCAGTGTTTGATACACATTTCCATCAACATCCTTCAACTCATTGGTAAAATACAAATGATAGGTATTGTTTTTCTGAGACCAGGGCGCAATGATGATATGCATCTCCTGCTTTTTCGCTCCATTTTCTATTTGAAGGGTATGATTTCCGTCTAACAATCTTGCTACATAAGGTGTTTTTCCAACTATATTTCCGTCAATTGACAGAGGCATATTCGTTGGGGTTGACTGGATAGTAATGTCCTTTCCGTATTTTTCAATTGAATTCAAAGTTGAAGGTGCTGCACCAATAGATTGTTCTGTTGAGTTTGACTGGATGGTGTTATCCTTATCCTGTTTCTCAATAGGTTCAAACAGAGGAGCTGGAGCGATAACATGCATGTCCATTAGAGTAGAATTTACCGAAATTTCCGATGTCGGTGTCTCCTTTTTTACAATCACTTCCACCTTCTCCGAAATGATTACCAGTTCATACACAGTGGCTTCAACTATTGGCTGATCAAACCGATAGTCCCGTAACATTCCAAATTCAGGGTGGCTAATACTGATGTGTTTGGTGCTATAAGGCACATATACCCAAATTTCGGCAGGTTTATTTACCGTCTTGACAACCCCGATCTGTCCACAGTCAAAACTAAATCCGGTCTGGGTAGTGACCACCTTGATAATGGCACTCAGATTACCATTAAAATCCTTTATCGGCTCATTTACCCTCGCATCTAAATCAGTCTCTAGCTTACGGAAAGATTTTACTGAAATTTCCCCAAAAAGGGAGGTTGCGACTGCAATAAAAAGGAGTAAAGGTATTATCTGTTTCATCTATAATCAATAATTTATCTATCTTCATTAATAAGCATAAATCAATCTACTAATCAATCATATACAAATCCTATTCAATCTCAACCACAATCGGCGAACTATTTTTAAATTGCGGCATGGTCAGACCCACCGGTGCTCCGATATAGGTTGGGTCAGATACCACGTAGTTTTTGTTCTTGTATCTCAGATAATCACCAGTCACCGTGCTGTTAAAGGCAACAGCGGTTGAAATGTGGTTAGGGTAACTGAGTCCAATCACTTTTAATCCCATCAGCTCCCGGACCAAGTAGGAGAAAAGCACAGAACGGTCTTCGCAATCCGAATAGGGGTAATAGAAAAGTTCATCGGCAAAAAAGTATTTTTCTTTACCAAATTGCTCCTCATCGGTTTTATATTCAAATGCTGTTTGAACGAAATGTAGCAAGAAGTTGACAGCCTTCAATTCATCCATCTGTGAGGTATAAGGTTTTAATGCTGTTGCCAATGATTGTTTTGCTTGTGTAGAGCTTGCAGCTTGAAAATTGATGCGAATTTCCGCTTGTGGGTAGGTTTTATAGAAATCAATCAAATCAGGGTCGTAAGCGATGTGTAGCAGGTAGTTTTTGTTCTCAAATTTGAAATTTAACTCTTTGTTGGCTTTCTTTTCGCTAAAATGGATGGGGTTTAAAATATTTAAACTTAAGGACTGAGCACCTGAAGAATAATCCTTGTCATAAGTAAAATAGGAACCACCCGCAAGCTTTGGAAAAAGATAATACTGCTTATCACCCAAAGTCATGTAGCTTATCAGGTACATCTGCTCTTGAATGGGTATCAATAACGCAATCTCATCCGCATGAAAAGCAACACGAACTCCGTACCCCGACCGTACCATTAGAAACCAGCTGAGAAGGCGATCTTGATTAGTGCTTGAAGGATACACTTCCTTCGAAAATTGTTGTATCAACTCAAAATAGGCATAATCATTTAGGCGCATCTCTTTTTTAATATCAACCAGTCTTGCTACGACAGGGGTATAATTAACGGCACTTACATTTTCCCAAAAAGAGGTAATGGCTTCTTGATTAACAGTAGTGAAAGCACATTTCCCAAGGTTTATATCATAAGTAATGGTTAGCTGTTTGCCGTAGAAAGACAATTGAGCAGTTTTTGTGTTTTTATCTTGCTCGGCGGGTTTGCAAATAGGAACAATTGGTTGTGGTTTTGGGGCGGGTGCAACTTGAGGAATGACAACTGGTTTTATTGGAATGCACTGTGGATCAATGGGTGTGGTAGGAGGTATATAGGTGGGAGTTAAATCAGGTTTGGGTTTTTGTGGTACAACTTTTCCAACCACTACTTTATGGTTTTCCCATTCCTTTCGTAAAAAATCACTCCACTCACGGTCACGCTTGCTGATATATTCAGCATAGTTATTTTCTAATTGGGCTGTCCCATTATTGTGTTTCTGTTCATACAAATCCAACTCCTTTTGTTGCTTCAACTGGTATTCGTCCAGCGATTGTGCTTGTACAGAACTACAAGAAAAAAGAAATGTGAGTACGATTCCAAAAATAAAAATTCTCATAGCCTTGTATTTTGGGTGCAGATTCAAACATGTGGTAACGCTTGACAGTGTAAATAGCTTATATTGTGATTATTGTAATAGTGTTGGTTTATTGCACTAGACTATTTATATCGTACAAAAGTAATGTTTTTTTTCTTAATATTAAACAAAATTAAGCGTTGCAGAAGTGCGCTGAAAACTTTGTTGTGTGGTACTTTGAAAAGTATGACAATATAATATCCTCTAAAAAACTTAGTATTATCTTGAAAGTTGTAAAAAGGGAATCACATTAAAATTCCCTAATTGTTTTGTGATTTATTTCGTAATTTACGAAATAAAGAAGTACAAAACTCAAAATTATCCTTGTGCAACAACACTTAATTTCCTTGCGTAAATTTTCCAGTTCGATCAATTGTTCCGAATAAACCATTTAATTTCACTCTAGCATTTCCATTTACAAAGGGACAATCACCATAATGTAGCCACTGTTTAGTATCTTCAAAAAATTCAAATTGAAATGGAATGATTAACTTTCCAATTCCATTT
>CANFFA010000171.1 GCA_947445425.1 Paludibacteraceae bacterium | reverse complement strand
TTTACCACATTTTGCAACCATACTCTTGTTGTTTTCCCGAAAATTAAGCGAACTTTACCATCCTAAAATTTAATCACAAAATCAAATAAACACAATCATGAAAAACAGAATCAATTCTTTTCTTCTAGCTGCCTTATTAGGCTTAGGTGCCCAGACGCAGGCCAATGTGAAACCCAATAGTCTTTTTACGGACAATTTTGTGTTACAACGCAATGTGGAAGTGCCGGTGTGGGGAACAGCCGATAGTGGCGAAAAAGTGTCAGTGGAGTTCAATGGCCAAAAGGTGGAAATAGTTGCGGCTAACGGCAAGTGGATGGTGAAACTCAAAGCCATGAAGGAAAATGCAGTGGCACAAAACATGATAATAAAAGGGAATAATAGTGTAGCTGTGAAAAATATTCTAGTAGGTGAAGTTTGGTTGTGTAGTGGTCAGAGCAATATGGGTTTCCCCTTGAGATCCCTTCGACCAATCGGAACGAACGCATCTTTACGTGAAGTGTTGGCCGATGCTCAAAATTATCCGAACATTAGACAGTTTACAGTACCAACAAAAAAGACAACGGCTACTCCAGATTTATCCGAAGACGCCAATGGTAAATGGTATGTTTGCGATTCTGTGAAAGCTAAGAATTTTACTGCCGTTGGTTACCTTTTTGCCCGCGAATTGTACAAAAATATTAATCTTCCAATCGGTATAATTCAATCGGCTTATGGTGGTACCAAAATTGAAAACTGGATTAGCAAGGAAGTGTTAGAGTCTGATCCTGTTTCGCAAGATGTGATTGCCAAATACGAAAAGTCATTGGAGAATTATCCTGCCGTATTGGAAAAATACAAAACTTCTGAGCCACAATTGTGGGAGAAGTTTAGAGCTGATTCTGCCATCGCTGTTAGCTTGAAAAAAGAATTGCCACGCAAACCTTCTGCTCCACAACACCCTGCCGAAAGAGGTGGTGTGAGTGGATTGTACAACTCCATGATTCATCCTTTGATCCCCTATGCCATGAAAGGGGTGGTTTGGTATCAAGGTGAAGCAAACGCCAGTTTAGGGATACAATACCGCACTTTACTTCCACAATTAATCTCAGATTGGCGTGCCAAATGGGGTGTTGAACTTCCCATCTTAATTGTTCAGATTCCGGGTTGGAAAGCACATAAACCAGAATTAAAAGAAGCTCAACTTTTGACTTGGCAAAAAACGCCTAAAACAGCCATGACGGTGACCTATGATGCGGATGATACTTTGGATGTACATCCGGGTAATAAACAACCGATTGGAGAACGTTTGGCATTGGCAGCAAGAGCGGTAGCCTATGGTGATAAAGAGGAGTATTCGGGACCTATCTATGAATCAATGAAAGTGGACGGAAACAAAATTATTCTTACCTTTACGCACGGAGCCAAGAGTTTGGTGGCTAAAAATGGTGATTTGAAAGATTTTACCATTGCCGGAGAGGATAAAAAATTCGTCCCTGCCAAAGCTGAAATTAAAAAGAATACTGTAATCGTTTCTGCTGCAGGAATTGATAAACCAGTTGCGGTAAGAGCTGGCTGGAGACTTTGTCCGCAAATGAATCTTTACAACAATGAAAATTTACCTGCCTCTCCCTTCAGAACTGATGATTGGGATACTTCAAAACTAAAATATTAGAGTTTAGCGTTTAGTGATTAACGTTTGTGATTAATGATTAATGATGGAAGTTGAGCACTAATCACTAATCACTAATCACTAAACGTTAATCACTAATCACTTAACGTTAACCACTAATCACTAATCACTCAATAGAATGAACCATTCAACCAAGATTTCCTTGCTTGCCGTTTTACTGTTTCAACTAACAGTCAGCACTGGTTTCTCTCAGTCACGGAATTATTACAAAGAACCCACCTGGACACCCCGTGCCTTGTTGCCTTATGACGATGCCATAAAAAATAACTTTTGGCCAAAATCGCCAGAGGTGAATAACTCCTTTAACGATCCAGGTTTTACCGAGTCACGTTTGAGTAAATTGCCGGCTCCTGGCGTACACCCGCGCGTGTTGATGAGCCCCGAAGATGTTGAAAGCATTCGTGCTAAAGTTGCACTGGGTGATAAAGCTCCCAGAGCATTTGTGGGCATGTGGAAACGTCAATCTAAAATTCACAATGCATTTTATGCCTTGGTGACCAAAGATGATGCTCTAGGTAAAGAGTTGGCAGCGGACTTAGTAAAGAAAATGAATTCCTTGGAGCCTAAATTAGACATGATGGATCGTCAACCGGATCATGAAAATTTATGGTACCTCGAACGCTCCATCTTGGCTTCCGGAGAACCTGATCCACCTTCAGAAATCTGGGCTTTGTTGGACTATGACTACTTAAGTGGATGGATGTCGGAAAGTGAAAAGGAGACCGCAAGAAGAATTATTGCCCGCATCACCGAACACCGGATTTCCAACTTTTTGGCATATCCCGATCATTATATGATCAACAACCACCAAGGTTTTGGGATGGAATACATTCGCCTGATGTTACTTATTGAAGGTGAAAAAGGCTTTAATCAAGAACTATTCAATGCAGCTGCTCACAAAGCCAATGCCATGCTAGATTGGTTTTTAGATGATGCCGGTATGTGTTATGAATCCATCAAAGGTTGGTTAAATACTTCTGCTATGGTAGCAGTGGGTTTGCGTCAACGCAACTTGCTAAAACACGATCACTTACGTGCTAAAATGCAGTTTTTTAAAGCCGCATTGCGCTGGGAAGATGGTTCATGGAAAATCCGCGACGAGATGCGTGCATCCGCTTTTCACGTCATTTGGATGATGCATTATTATCACCCGACTGATGAGTCTATTGACCTTTTGTATCAATCGACTTTTAATTCGCACTCCTTTTTATTGAACCCGACTGATAAATGGCCGGATCCGGTAGGGAATAGTCCTGAGCTTTTATTGCTATATGCTGATAACGGTATTACAGACAAAAGCGGAAAAACGATTGATTGGGAAAATCAGGATAAAATCAATAGCTTAAAATTGCCTTTGACTTGGACCGATAATGTCCGTGGATATGTAGAAACCCGTAACAGCTGGCGCAAGGATGATCTTCATGTTGGATTTGTATGCAAACAAGACTTCTTTTATGGTGGTCACGAAGGTTCTGAAAATAATCGTATTATCCTTTGGAAGGACGGTGTCAATTGGATCAAAGACAACAATATGTTGGCAACCAAAGTGACAGCTTTTCAAAATATGCTTACCGTAGATGGAAAAGGTCAACACTGGCCACCAGCGCCGGGTACTTGGTTGGGCGTGCAAGAGACTGCACAAGGATTGGTGGCTTGTGGGGATGGAAAAGATGGTTATTCCTATACCAAATCGATGCAAGTTCATCCACTGACTTTTCCTTCTGGAAAATTGGGTTATTATACGCCTTTTACCGAAGGAAATTACGACTTAAGTCGCGACATTCAATTGGCATTTAATCCAAGAACCGTTAAATTTAATGATGGTTTTGCACATACCGATTATGGTCCTTGGAGCGGCGAAACCCGTTTGGTAGAAGGTTACCGTCAATGGAATACCATGCAACAAGCCTACAGAACGGTGCAAGTAGCTAGGGGCGCAAATCCTTATGTATTAGTCGTTGACGATGCTTGCAAGGATAGACAAGTGCATAATTTTGACTGGAATATTTCTGTGCCTTTGGATGTCGACTTGGCGGAAGCCATTACACCTGAAATCGTTTTCCAAAATACCGATCCCTCTGCTGAACGTATGGGTGATATTATTCTAGGAAAAAGTTCAACTAACCGAAGTGATCGTTCTTCCAAAAAAGTGGAGTATGAAAAAGGTGAACCACTCTGTTTGATTCGTGTTTTGTGGCGAAATGCTGAATATGGATTCACCGTTCCTCGTTTTTAAAAAATACAGGGTTACAACCAAGTGACAATTCCCGCTCGTTCTACTTCTCCAGAATTTAGAGTACTGATTTATCCTTATAAATATGGTGAAGCGCTTCCAAAAACAACTTGGAACAAAGATCGTACTGAATTAACGGTAGAAATAAAAGGTCAGAAAGATGTTTATCACTTTGGTCAAGCAGATGGTGGGCGTACCGTATTATCAATGCAAAGAGGGGGTGATGAAGTCTTGAATAGTGGGGCGCAGCCAGCTCGTCCAGTGCTCTTGGTGCGTGGTGAACGTTTTGATATCAACGACTTGCGTTATACCCGCGATGAGAACAAAACACCTACTTATCTAATTGATAAATCAGAAAATATTCAATTGATTCGTCCTGTTGCACCTGCTGTGATCCGATATACTTTGGATGGTTCAGAGCCTACTGAGACCTCTTTACTTTACGAAGGTCCAATTGTCATCAATAAAACTTGCGATTTGAAGGCGATTGTTATTGACCCTAACTGGGTCTGTGGCCCTAAAAAGAGTCTCACGGTTACTGCTCATTTGATGGTGAAAGAGGCAGAAAAAGGATTAATTGCAACTCCTGCTAATAGTAAAAGTGGTTTGCAGGTTCGTGTATATGAAATCAATACCAAGTTGTACAACGACAAAGGTTTCTTTGAAGCAAGTCATATCATGATGCCAAACCTTACCAAGGAAACCCCTATTTTATCTACTTCGGTAAATGCTTTTGTGCTTCCGCAAGTTACCCCTACGCAAGTTCTGGAGCAACAGTGTAAAGGTTTCTATCGTTTTAGTGGATTGTTTTATGCCAAAGAACGTGGTGTGTATCAATTTGATGTGAACTCATGTGGTCCGGTAACCCTCGATTTCGGTAAGCAAACGGCTATTGAATCTATCGGTGTTTATCACCAAAATCAAGCCCATCGTAAAGGTGAAGTGGTTTTGGAAAAAGGATGGCAGAATATCGAATTGGTAATTTGTGATCCACTTTTCTGGAATATCAATAGCGTTGATCCCATGCCTTTAGAGGTGAGCTATAGTCTGAATGGCGGAGCTAAACAAACAGTTAGCAATTCTGAACTTTGTTACCTTGCTGATGGTACGATAAGTGCTCAGACTGAAGTAAAATGGCACGAAGCATTGGACAATAAACTTCGTTTGGAACCTGGTTTTGTGATGCAAACTTTTGATCGAACAGGGAAACGACGTGACAATGATTTCTTAGATGTAGAGGGTGCACAAGCCATAAGCACTATTAAAACTAAAGAATTAGAATCTAGTGAAAGTCGTAATTTAGTACGTAGTTTTTCAGGTTATTTTTATGCATCCCTTGAAGGTGAATATAAATTTCAATTGATTGGTAAAGTTGGTGAGGGTGCATTTTTAGGTTCGAAACAAGCCAGCTGTCAAAATCAATTGAAAGTTGGTGATGAAGTCGTGGTGCAGCGTGGTGTTTGTGGTCGTAATCCTTCCGGACTTGCGGCATTGAAAAAAGGATGGCATCCCATCTCCTTGCGTTTTGGATCTAGCGAAACAACTTGTAAAGTACTATTGCCTGATGGTCAGACCATTATTTTGACTGGTGATAATGTTTTCAGAAGTTCCGAAGTGCTTGTCGAATTAGAAGGGGCTGTTGTTAAAAAGAATCCTGTGGAAATATACGACAAGGTGAAGGTCGCTTTGAGTTTTCCAAGTACTTCAAAAATTGCAATTTATTATACTTTAGATGGTACAGTTCCTACAAATAAATCATTGCGATATACAAATGCCTTTGCTGTAGATAAAACAAGCAAGTTGATGGCAGCTGCTTTTGAAGTCAATCAAATGATTTCATCTCCAGTTACTGTAGACTTCAATAAAGTGAATGTACCGCAATTGGGTTCTATGGGTAATGTCAATTTTGATAATTGGAATGGAAAAGGTGGGGATTATGAAGTGAAGGGTAATTTCCAATTGTGGCTTGCCAACAGTTGTAAAATCACTGAGGGAATGAAT
>CANFFA010000170.1 GCA_947445425.1 Paludibacteraceae bacterium | reverse complement strand
TGAGCACAAGGATTTTTTTAGTCTCCTCTCCGATAATTTTGCTGTCACTTATTGGGTGCCAGGAAATCACGAATACTATCACTACAATATTGCCAACAAAATGGGGCAGATATTTGAAAGTATAAAGAAGAATGTCTATCTGGTAAATAACACTTCCGTAGTATATGATGATGTGAAGTTTATCTTTTCAACCTTGTGGACCAATATCAGTCCAATGAAGGAATACCAGATTCAACGAGCCATGAATGATTTTTACGTGATTAAATTCCGTGGAAGTAATCCTCTCTCAATAGCCCAGTACAATAAATTACATGCAGATAGTTTGGCTTTTCTTAAAAAAGAGTTGAAACTAAGTGATATTCGGATCAATTTATTTCAATTCACACAAATGCAATCTCTTTGAAATGCATGCGTAATAGATAAGCTTTAGTTTTGTCACTATTATACATTAATTGACACAATGAATTATACAAAGGCGGATTTTGGACCAGATTTTGATTGGGGAGTGGCGGTATCATCATATCAAATTGAAGGTGCCCATGATGCGGATGGAAAAGGACAGTCTATTTGGGATCGATTTTCGCATCAAGGCAAAAGAATTGAAGATGGGTCGGATGGCAAGATTGCATGTGATTTTTACAATCGTTATAAGCAGGACATTGATATCATCAAAGACTTGAATTTAAAGCATTTCAGATTTTCAATATCATGGCCCCGTATACTTCCTGAAGGTACGGGTGAGGTAAATGAAGCAGGTGTTGACTTTTATAATCGAATGATAGATTATTGTTTGGAATGTGGCATTACTCCTTGGTTGACCGTATATCATTGGGATCTTCCTTTGGCATTAGAGAAAAAAGGGGGATGGACCAATCGCTCCATTGTTTATTATTTCAAGGAATATGTCGATGTCTGTACCAAACGCTTTGGGGATAGGGTAACGAACTGGATTGTGATGAACGAACCTTTCAGTTTCACGGCCCTTGGTTATCTTTTTGGTTATTATGCACCTGGAAAGTTTGGCGTCAATAATTTTCTTCCTTCTGTTCACCATGCTAATCTTTGTCAAGCAGAAGGTGGACGCATCATTCGTCGAAATGTTCCGAATGCCAACATAGGCACTGCAATCTCATGTTCTCATGTGAAACCTGCTTCAAATCAGCCAAAACACATTGCTGCAGCCAAAAGAGTGGATGTAATGTTCAATCGACTTTATATAGAACCGATATTGGGAATGGGATATCCAGTCGTAGATTTTCCATTCTTAGAAAGAATTGAAAAATATATCCATCCTTATGATGAGGAATTGATGAAGTTTGATTTTGACTTCATTGGTTTGCAAAACTACTATTCTTTGGTAGCCTATAATAATCCTGTGGTCCCTTATCTCAAAGCCTTTGTAAAACCTTTCAAGAAACTCAACCGACCCCTTACTGCCAATGGCTGGGAAGTTTATCCTGAAGGCATCTACCATATTTTAAAACAATATGAGAAATACCCTATCAAAAAAATTATCGTTACCGAAAATGGAGCTGCTTTTCATGATAAAGTTATTGATGGACGTGTACACGATACTGGACGATTAAACTATCTCCAAACTTATATAGAACAGGTTCTTCGGGCGAAAAACGAGGGGATGAATATTGGGGGGTATTTTGTATGGACCTTGATGGATAACTTCGAATGGAAGGCCGGTTTCAAATCTCGTTTTGGTATTGTACATGTCAATTTCTTAACTCAAAAGCGAATCATTAAAGATAGTGGCTTGTGGATAAAGGAATTTCTTAAAATGGTCTAATGCATTTCTTTGCTATTGATTCTGTGCGCTAGTTGTGTTTACTTATCTGAGTAGGCTCCATATATTTAATTTTGTGTTTTTAGTATACATCGTTAATTTCTACATCTTCAAATTTTTAAATCTTCAAATCTTCTTCTGTCATTTTGTCACCATCTTCCCCTTGGCATTTTTTTTGAATAAAGCTGTTCCAGAAAAATATACCAAGCTGCATGTAGCAGTATTTAAAATAATTTTAAGTATAAATTAATTTATTGACTTTTTTAAAAATTATGGCAAAAGGAAACATTGGGGTTACAAGTGATAATATCTTCCCCGTTATTAAGAAGTTTTTGTACAGCGATCACGAAATTTTTCTTCGCGAACTGGTCTCTAATGCTGTGGATGCTACCCAAAAACTTAAAACTTTGGGTTCGGTTGGTGAGTTCAATGGAGAGTTGGGCGATTTAACCGTGCGTGTTACTATCGACAAAGAAGCGGGTACATTGACCATCTCTGATAGGGGTATTGGTATGACCGGTGAAGAAATTAATAAGTATATCAATCAAATTGCATTTTCGGGTGCAGAGGAGTTTTTGGAAAAATACAAGAACGACGCTCAAGCTATTATCGGACATTTTGGCTTAGGTTTCTACTCTTCTTTTATGGTTTCTAAACAAGTGGAGATTTTTACTCAATCTCACAAAGAAAATACTACTGCTCAACACTGGTCATGTGATGGTAGTCCTGAATTTGATCTTGAAGAAACCATCAAAGCCGATCGTGGAACGGATATCGTTTTGCACATTGATGATGAAAACCAAGACTTTTTGGAAGAATCAAAAATACAAGGTCTGTTGACCAAGTATTGTAAATTCCTTCCTATCGAAATTGCTTTTGGAAAGAAAAAAGAGTGGAAAGATGGAAAGAATGTTGATACTGAAAATGATAACATCATCAACAATACCAATCCTGCTTGGACCCGTAAGCCAGCTGATTTGAAAGACGAAGATTATACAGCTTTCTATCACGAATTACAACCAATGGGTGAAGATCCACTTTTCCACATTCACTTGAATGTGGACTATCCTTTCAACTTGACCGGTATTCTTTATTTCCCTAAAATTAAGAATAATATCGAAATGCAACGCAATAAAATTCAGTTGTATTGTAATCAAGTTTATGTTACTGACCACGTTGAAAATATTGTTCCTGAATACCTTACATTGTTGCACGGAGTAATTGACTCTCCAGACATTCCATTGAACGTATCACGTAGTTATTTGCAAAGTGATGGCAACGTAAAGAAAATCTCCAGCCACATTACTAAAAAAGTAGCCGATAGATTAACTGAAATTTTCAAAGCTGATCGTTTGCAATTCGAAGCGAAGTGGGATCACCTGAAACTCTTCATCCAATATGGTATGTTGAGCGATGAGAAATTCTATGAGCGCGGTGAGAAAATTGCTTTGTTGAAAAATGTGGATGGCAAATACTTCACTTTCGAAGAGTACAAAACTTTGGTAGGTGAAAATCAAAAAGACAAAAACGACGAAGTTATTTATCTGTATACCAATAATGCAGACGAACAATACAGCTACATTCAAAATGCCAAAGACAAAGGCTATGATGTATTGTCAATGGACGGTCAATTAGATGTACACGTAGTAAGTCAATTGGAACAAAAATTCGAGAAAACTCGTTTTGTACGTGTTGATAGTGACGTGATTGAAAAAATCATACAAAAAGACGAAGTAGCCCAAGTGTCTTTCACTACTGACGAGCGCAATGCTTTGATTAGTGTGTTTGAATCACAATTGCCAACGATAGGAAAAACAAACTTTATTATCACTTTCGAGCAATTGGCTCCAACAACCACCCCGATTTTCATCACGCAAAACGAGTTTATGCGTCGTATGAAAGACATGTCAGCTTTACAAGGTGGTGGCGGTATGATGAATTTCTACGGTGAAATGCCAGATAGCTATAATATCGTAGTAAATGCAGCCCATCCATTGGTAGGTAAATTGTTGGCAGACGAAGAAGCGGCTTGTTCAGCAAGTGTGGCTCCAATCGCTACCGAACTTATTGAAGTGGAGGCTAAGATTAATAAGTTGAAAGATAGTCACAAAGACAAAAAAGACGAAGAAATTCCATCTGCAGAAAAAGCAGAACTAGAAGATCTTCAAAAGAAAATTGATGGCTTGACAGCTGATAAAAAAGCAATTTTCAAAGCTTTTGCTGCTGAAAACAAACAAGTTCGTCAATTGCTCGACTTGGCTTTATTGGCAAGCAATATGTTGAAAGGCGAAGCATTGGCTAAATTCGTGAAGCGAAGTGTAGAATTGATGTAATACATCATGTGTGAATAAAATCAAGGGATTGAGCCGTAGTGTTCAGTCCCTTTTTTAATGTGAATTAGTCATGTTTTGCCAAATAAAATCTAGAGGGGCTCGTAAGTATCTTATTTTAAATTGCTTGTTGTTGCGTGATGTTTGTTAATTGCTGTAAAAACACTTGTGTTTTTAACTTTGTGTTCTTTTCTTTTTTTTTATTTTTCTTAGTGAAACTCTGTGTATTGAGTGCCTAAGTGGTAAACTTTTATAAACGAAAAATTATCCCGATGAAACTATAATATAAAAAAGCCCTGTAGAATTTTGTTCTACAAGGCTTTTTTTTGATTTTATAAAGGTTTATAGGTCTTTGAAAAACCGAGTTTCAATGCTATTTTTTAGATGCCTAAATTTAATATCCCAATATCTTCAACATCGATTTATAACTCTGTTCCTTCGCAAAAAGCTTTGTGAAATACTCACCATCTTCATCTTTATCAATGATTACAAGCTTCGGAGCCGGAATTAAACAGTGTTGAATACCACCAAATCCACTCAAAGATTCCTGATAGGCACCTGTGTGGAAAAAGCCAATGTATTGTTCTCGGTCCTCGTGCATCTTGGGTAAGAAAACGGCATTGGAATGTATCTCAGCATTGTAAAAATCTTCGCTATCACAGGTTAGTCCACCAAGATTCACCCTTTCATACTCAGAATTCCAGTTGTTTATGGCTAGAAAAACATAGCGCTGATTGATTGCCCAAGTGTCCGGAAGCGTGGTCATAAACGAACTGTCAATCATGTTCCAAAGCTCACGATCATTTTGTTTTTTCTGATTTACAATTGAATAGAGCATCGCACCACTTTCGCCTACTGTATAAGATCCAAACTCTGTAAATATATGTGGTTCAGGAACATGGTTTTGTTCGCAGATGGTTTTAATTTGTGAAACAATCTCCTCAGCCATATATTCATAATCATATACCATGTCCAAGTGCGTTTGAATTGGAAAACCACCTCCAATATTCAAACTGTCTAATTGAGGACATTTCTTCTTCAGTTCACAATATAAGTTGACCGCTTTGTTTAATTCATTCCAATAGTAAGCTGTATCCTTTACACCTGTATTGATAAAGAAATGTAACATTTTCAATTCCACTTGCGGATTGTTGGCAATGTGTTTCATATAATAAGGTATAATATCATTGTACCTTACCCCAAGACGAGAAGTATAAAAGTCAAACTTAGGCTCTTCTTCAGCTGCAATACGTATCCCTACTTTGAGTGGGTTTGTAAAGTCTTTCAACAACAAATCTAATTCGAATTTGTTGTCCAAGATTGGAATAACATTGGTAAAGCCTTGACGTATTAAATGTTGAATGTTTTCAACATATTGTGGGCGCTTAAAACCATTGCATACCACATAAGAATCAGCTTTCAAGTGACCTTGTTCATAAAGCGCCTCCATGATGTTAATGTCAAATGCAGAAGAGGTTTCCAAGTGGACTCCATGCTTCAATACCTCTTCCATTACAAATGAAAAATGTGAACTCTTTGTGCAATAACAATAGTTATATTCACCTTTGTAATCAACTTTTGCCATTGCTACGTTGAACATACGTCGAGCTCTCTGGATATTTTGGGCGATTTTTGGCAAGTAGGATATGCGCAAAGGCGTTCCATATTGTTTGATGATGTCCATTAACGGAACATCAAACCATTCCAATTCATTTTCCTCAATGGTAAACTCATCGTTTGGAAACTCAAAACTTTGTTCGATTAGATCAATATACTTGTTCTTCATTGTGTGTTACAAATAAACAGCTAGTGTTTGACGTAGTT
>CANFFA010000169.1 GCA_947445425.1 Paludibacteraceae bacterium | reverse complement strand
TAATTTGCCGATGATTCCTCAGCCTTTTGGTATTAAAGTAATGGACAATAGTGGTATACAAAAACAATTTAAGATTATAGAAGCTTTGTTTTCGAAAGCAGATCAAGTGGTGAACTGTGGTGATGCTGGGCAAGAAGGTGAGCTTATTCAGCGTTGGGTGATGCAAAAGGCTGGATGTAAATGTCCAGTAAAAAGACTTTGGATCTCTTCGCTGACTGAAGAGGCCATTCGTGAAGGTTTTGCGAAATTGAAAGATCAATCAGAGTTTCAAAGACTCTATGAGGCTGGACTTTCGCGTGCAATTGGAGATTGGCTGTTGGGGATGAATGCCACGCGTTTATATACCCTAAAATATGGTAAACGAGGTCAGGTGCTCTCTATTGGACGGGTTCAAACACCGACTTTAGCCCTAATCGTAAATCGTCAGTTAGAGATAGAATCCTTCAAACCTGAGGCTTATTGGGAGTTGAAAACTACCTATCGCGATACAATCTTTTCAGTAACCAAAGGACGTTTTTCAAGTGTGGGAGAGGGAACTCAGTTCTTGGATACTGTAAGAAATGCCGATTTTTTTGTAACTGATATTGCAACTAAAAAAGGTACAGAATCTGCTCCTAGACTGTTTGATTTAACTTCATTGCAAGTAGAGTGTAACAAAAAATTTGGCTATTCTGCTGATGAAACGCTCAAGATTATCCAATCCCTTTACGAAAAGAAGCTAACTACTTATCCCCGTGTAGATACTACTTATTTGAGTGATGATATCTATCCTAAAATTCCAGATATTCTCAAAGGTTTAAAAGATTTTGAATTGCTTACAAAACCTTTAATTGGAACTAAATTACCCAAGACTAAAAAGGTTTTTGATAATACAAAAGTGACTGATCACCATGCCATTATACCTACTGGCGTTCATTCAACTGCTCTAACCGATACTGAACGTGCTGTGTTTAATTTAGTAACGCTGCGCTTTATTGCCAATTTTTATCCCGAATGTAAAATCTCAACCACAACCGTTTTAGGAGAAGTTGAAAAGATTGAATTTAAAGTTACTGGTAAACAAATTCTTGATCCAGGTTGGCGAACTGTGTTTGCGAAGGTAGCTGCGGATGAGAAGGAAGGGGAGGAGGAAGATGAAAAGACTTTGCCACTTTTTGTAAAAGGAGAAAGTGGACCTCATGAGCCGACTTTGGCTGAGAAGTGGACTTCGCCACCAAAAGCCTTTACGGAGGCTACTTTGCTTCGTGCGATGGAAACTGCTGGTAAATTAGTCGACAATGATGAATTGCGTGATGCTTTAAAGGAGAATGGAATTGGTCGTCCTTCTACACGTGCTGCCATAATCGAAACCCTTTTTAAAAGAGAATACATTCGTAAGGAACGTAAGAATTTAATTGCGACCAATACAGGTGTTGATCTAATTCAAACCATACAAGAAGATTTGCTCAAGTCTGCTGAGTTAACTGGCCTTTGGGAGAAAAAATTGAGGCAAGTTGAAAAAGGCAAGTATGAAGCCAAAGATTTTCTTGATGAACTCAAAGCGATGGTAACCCAGGTGGTTTTCAATGTAAAAAGTGACAACCGTGTGATTGGTGCCCCTCCAGTGATTGTGGTCGGTGCCAAATGCCCCCAATGTGGAAAAGGTACTATCCTCAAAGGAAATGCAGCCTATGGATGTAGCGAATGGAGTAAAGGTTGTGGGTATAGAGTAGATTTTAAATGATAAATTATTTGTGACTAAAAACAAGCTATCCCCCTTAGCAGTATATAAATACGCTAAGGGGGATAGTTCGTTTTGGAAATGCTCTCATTAGCTATTTGTCATTCAAAACTTCAGTTATTGGAGTTCCAATGCAGCCATTGGGCATTTGTATTTGCAAAAGAGCAGCGAGTGTTGCTGAAATATCTGTCATGTGAATTGTTCTATGGGAAGTACCGTGCGGAATCTTCCATCCTGAAAAAATCAATGGAATGTGCGTGTCGTAAGGATTCCAAACGCTGTGTGTGGTACCTTTTGAACAACCAGCTGGTAACCAACCTGGTAATGTTACCATCAATACTGATCCACTGCGATGGTGGTTATACCCATTGATCATCATCTCTTTTAAAGGGGATGGAATAGACGCTTCAGCAATTTTGTCTTGATCTACTGCATATTGAATCCCGTCTTGTTGCAATAAGCACTTCACCGTTACTGATTTGATTTTATCAAAGTCGAGGTTTAAACTATCAATTCTAGCTTTGTTAAAAGTAACTTGAAAATTCTCAATCCCTAAAATTAGCTTTTCACTACCAAATGTTTTGTTCAATGTTTTTTCTAAGTCCAATTTTAAATTTTTGGATAGGAGACCTGTAGGCATTTTAGTACTCTCCATAAATCCTTTGGCATGCGCTGCACCATGATCGGCAGTCAGAAATACCAAGTAGTTTCCTTTTCCTAATTTCTGATCTAGGTTTGAAAAGAAATCTGCTAAATCATGGTCTAATCTTAAATAAACATCTTCTACTTCAATGGAATTTGGAGCGAATAAATGTCCTGCATAATCTGTTGATGCACAGTTTACGGATAAGAAGTCTGTCGTTTTTTCTTGCCCCAATTTATATCCTTCAATGGCTGCTTTTGCAAATTGCAAGGTCAAAGTATTTCCAAACGGCATTTGACGAAGTGTTCCATGATCCGTAGCATAAGTTTTTGCTACATCATAAGGAAAAACGGCTTTGTTGTTTCCTTTGAAGGTACCTTCCCATGAAACGTCATCGGCACTACTTTCGGTGTATTGCTCTATCGGTAAAAGTGTAGACCATCCTTTTGCTAATAATTTATCAATTGGCTTTGAATTGTTGAAATTATCCACCCATTCAGGTAATGACTTTAAATAATAGCTGCTGCTAATAAATTTTCCACTGGCATCGTCTATCCAAAATGCTGCAGTCGGATTGTGACCTGCTGGCAAAATGGCTGCTCTATCTTTCAGCGAAATACCGACGACTTTCGATTGGAAATTTGTCGCCAATCGTAATTCGTCAGTGATGGTAGTTGACAGTAGACTTCTTGGAGACATTCTACCTGATTTGCTATTTGCAATTCCTACTGATTGTACGGTAGAGTCATCCGTACAATAGATGGATTTACCCGTTTTAGTATCCAGCCAATCATTACCGGCAATGCCATGAATAGAGGGGACAGATCCAGTGAAAATAGTAGTATGACCAATTGCTGTAACCGAAGGAATGTAGTTAATCATTGCATTTTGGCATGAAAATCCCTCGTTTAAAAGGCGTTTAAATCCACCATTTTGATACTTGTCGTAATAACGATAAAGATAATCCCAACGCATTTGGTCTACGATGATACCCACAACCAACTTGGGTCTACTGGTCGTTTCGGCTTGATTCCCTTTTGCCGATAAAGTGCTTAATGAAATGATGCAAAATAGAAAATAAATAGATATTGTTCTCATTTTTAAATAATTAATTTAATGAAAAATAATGGCTCAAAATTACCAAATCTTTTTCAGTGGTTTCGTTATTTCTATTTTTATTTGTCATATAACATCTTTATTTCTATTGATACTCATAAATTCTTCTCTATATTTGTGAAATTAAAATGTAAAATCATTCAATTTCAGCACTTTCGTAATGATAGAGTATTTTTAATTACATTAATTTAAAATTGAGTCTACTCCGATAAGTCTTATTGATATTTGTGAACGCCAAGAACGCTAAGTTTTAAAGACGCAAAGTTCAGATTTACAGCACATAAATTTCTTTGCGACTTAGCACCTTTGCATCTTTGCGTTCAAAAATTACTTTTCGGAGTGGACTCAAAATTGAATTAAACGATTGTGTTTTGTAAATGTCTAATTATCATTGAATCACATCTTTTACCTCTACAGACTATGAAAAGAATTCTATTTATTCTCATTCTTGGACTCTCACAATTTTCCATGCAAGCCAATGAATTAGATCATTACATGGGTAAAGACCTTACAATTTGTAGTGATGAAATATTTATTCGTCGTCTTTATATAACCCTTAGTGGCCGATTGCCGCAAAGTGAAAACGTGCTTCGTTTTTTAGAGTCAAAGCAATCCAATAAGCGGGAACGAATAATTGACGAAATGCTCAACTCAGATGAATATGTTCGGTATATGACCATGCGCTGGGGAGATATACTTAGGATAAAATCCGAATTCCCTAGTAACCTTTGGCCAAATGGTGTACAGGCTTATAACCGTTGGCTGTATGAAAGAATTGCTTCAAACCAGCCTTACAATCAATTTGTTTCAGAATTACTTCTTTCTAAAGGAAGTAACTTCCGCTCTCCTGCTGTTAATTTCTACCGTGCTTTTTTAAAACGAACCCCTGAAAATATATATCAAAATATCAGCCTTTTATTTCTCGGCAGTCGTAAATCCATGGACAAAGGACAGTCTTGTTTTACGCAAATTCGATTTAAAAAGACCAAAGAGTGGAAGGAGGAAATTGTTTACATTGATATACATGCAACTAGCCAAATGAGTAGTGTGGATATGTTTGATGGCAAAGAGTTATTAATTCAAGACAGTGAAGATTTTAGGATTCCTTTTGTAAATTGGTTAACGAGTAAGGAGAATGAAAGATTTGCCGCTGTTGAAGTTAATCGCTTGTGGTATTGGATGATCGGAAAGGGTATCGTCAATGAACCTGATGATTGGGGTAGCCATAATTTACCTACAAATCCGCTTTTACTAAAGTATTTGTCCAACCGTTTTATCAATACCGGCTATGATACGAAAGCTTTATTGAGGTTGATTCTTAATTCTAAAGCATTTCAAAGTGATGTTGCACCCAGGGGGAATTATGTACCACAAAGATTACAGGCTGAGGTCATGATAGATGCATTGGCTGATTTAACAGGAAGTTCGGATTCGTATCGCAGTCGTGTCCCTGAACCCTTCACTTTCTATCCGGAAGGTACCCGTTCGCGTGATTTGGGTGATGCCACCGTAACAAGTTCTGAATTAGAATTATTTGGACGTGTTTCAAGGGATGTTTCCATTGAAAGTCAGCGAAACAATAAAATTACTGCTCGCCAGCTCTTATACCTAAGCAATTCGGTTGAATTGGAGGATAAGATCCGTAAGAGTCAAAGGCTTAATGAATTATGTAATTTATATAATGATGCGGAAAGTATATCTAAAGCCATTTCATTAATGACTGTTTCCAGGTATCCAACCAATGAGGAAATTGTGCTTTTTAAAGCCTATGGAGCTGAAAATAGATTAAACCTCCGTGAACTGGCATCAACCATACAATGGACATATATTAACAGTACTGAATTTTTGTATAATCATTGAAGCCCATTATCATGATAAATCTATTTTTTACCTTCATATTATTAGCCTATTCAATTTTAGGTATTTCTCAACAGGCAAAATCGGTAATATTGATTTACCTCGATGGTGGTCCATCACAAACCGATACCTTTGATCCTAAACCTGATGCGCCAAGAGATATTTCAGGGAATTTTAAAAGCCCATTAGAAACAAATGTTTCTGGCATAATGATTAACGAAAAGCTGACTTTATTGGCTAAAATTGCTGATAAATATAGTTTAATTCGAAGTATGACACATGCTTCTAATGGTCATGAAACAGGACATTACGCCATGATTTCAGGTGATCTTACTGGTGGATCGGTAGTATATCCCTCCTACGGTTCTGTAATTTCTTATATGAAAAAGGATAGTTATCAAGGTGTTTTGCCACCTTATATCTCATTGGTGAGTGCTAACAATCGTTTTAATGAAGGTGGATTCTTGGGCAATGATTTTAAATCTTTTGATACCAGTGGTGCCCCCGAAAATAACATTTTTGAAGTAGATGGAATTGTAAACAGATATGTTGATGCTGCCACATTGAAAAAGAGATTACAATTACTTGATCGTTTTGAAAAAATAAATCCAGTATTCCAAAAAAGTGATTGTTCCCTAAAACTAGATTCTTTACGAAACCG
>CANFFA010000168.1 GCA_947445425.1 Paludibacteraceae bacterium | reverse complement strand
GGAAACTACGAAAGTATTGAATGATGCTGCTATTAATGGTAAAGTTGATAGATTAGAAGGCTTGAAAGAAAATGTTATTTGTGGTCACTTAATTCCTGCAGGTACTGGTCAACGTGAATTTGACAAGATTGTAGTATATTCTCGTGATGAATATGAAAAAAAGGTTGATGCCCGCAGAAATGTTTTGGATATTGATGATAATTCAAGAACGGCATAATAGATAACTTTCTCTATAGTATTTGTTTAATTACGTGGTTTGCTTTTTTATGAAAGTAATCCACGTAATTTTTTTTATGTCAATTTGTTCATTGAAAATAATATAGTACCTTAGCATTTGTTTTTGAAATTAAGTTTTAATTTATTGATCACTTTTTATATGAATAATAATTATTGCATTATAATGGCAGGTGGCGTTGGAAGTCGCTTTTGGCCTTTTAGTAGAAATGAACGTCCCAAACAGTTTTTAGACTTTTTTGGAACTGGGCGTTCTCTTCTCCAACTTACTTTTGATAGGATGCGTCATTTGATGCCAGCAGAAAATATTCTTATCGTTTCAAATATTATTTATAAAGATTTGATCCTCGAGCAATTACCGGAAATTAAAGCTGATCAGGTATTATTGGAGCCCAATAGACGTAATACAGCACCTTGTATTGCTTATGCAGTTAATCGTATCAAAGCCATGACTGATAAGGCCAATATTATCGTAGCACCATCAGATCATTTAATTCTTAAAGAAACCGATTTCTTGAATACGCTTAGAGAAGGTCTTGATTTTGTAGAGAAGAACAATAATCTTTTGACATTGGGCATTAAACCAATTCGCCCAGAAACAGGTTATGGTTATATTCAAATTGAAGATGGAGCTGATAATCTGAGGAAAGTTGTAACTTTTACTGAAAAGCCTAATGCCGAATTGGCACAAGTTTTTTTTGAAACGGGTGAGTTTCTATGGAATTCAGGTATTTTTCTATGGAACTTACAAACGATAGATAGAGCCTTTAATACTTTGTTGCCAGATGTAGCGACCCGTTTTAATGCTGGCGCAGCGTTTTTTAATACACCTAAAGAACAGGAGTTCATTGATCAGATGTACACTTCTTGCCCTAATATCTCAATTGATTACGGTATAATGGAGAAAGCTAAGGATGTTTATGTGCTTCGTTCTGATTTTGGCTGGACTGATTTGGGTACTTGGGGATCTTTATATGAAATTTCTCCAAAAGATGATAATTTGAATGTAACCTTGAAATGCAATTCTGTTTTATACGAAAGTGAGGAGAATATTATTGCTCTTCCATCTGAAAAACTAGCAGTAATTCATGATTTGAAAGGTTATATTATCGCTGAAGCCGACAATGTCTTGTTAATCTGTAAACGAGAAAATGAGCAAAATATCCGTCAGTATGTCAATGATATCAATGTACAATTTGAAGGGAAGTATAGTTAATTTATTATCAGTTATTAAAAGCCTCGATTTATCGAGGCTTTTTTGTGGGAGCTTGTGTAGTTTTCACATCTATCTTTTTGTTTCATTTTTTTATATCGTATCTTTGTCAATGCTATTTTATAATTTTAGATATTAAATATGAGTGATATTATTCATCTTTTGCCAGATTTTGTGGCGAATCAGATTGCTGCTGGTGAGGTGATTCAGCGTCCAGCATCTGTATTGAAAGAGTTGGTTGAGAATTCTATTGATGCAGGTGCTACTTTTATACAGATCGTTATTAAGGATGCCGGTCGTACTTTGGTGCAAATAGTGGATAATGGGAAGGGTATGAGTGAAACGGATGCTAGAATGGCGTTTGAACGTCATGCTACATCTAAGATTAAGGATGCTGGAGATTTATTCTCACTTAAAACAATGGGCTTTAGGGGTGAAGCGTTGGCTTCAATTGCTGCTGTGGCGCAAGTAGAGCTACGTACACGACGTTTGGAAGACGAGTTGGGTGTGTTGGTTGAGATAGCGGGTACAAGGGTTTTTAAGCAGGAATTTGTACAGTGTGATAGTGGTACTACATTTTTGATTAAGAATCTTTTTTTTAATGTTCCTGCTCGTCGTCGTTTTTTGAAGAGTGATAATGTGGAAAAGAGTCATATACTGACTGAATTCTATCGTATTGTATTGGTGAATCCTGCTGTTTCTTTTTCGTTTTTTGATGGGGAAGAAGAGATTTTCCATCTTCCATCGTCAAACTATAAAATTCGAATAGAGAGTGTTTTTGGTAAGAACTCAAAAAAACGTTGGCAGCAACAGCTTCTAACTATTGAGACTTCTACTAATCTTGTTAGTTTACATGGATATATTGGAAAGCCTGAGTATGCACAAAAATCTGCAGTACAGTACTTTTTTGTAAATGGACGGTATATGCGTCATCCATATTTTCATAAGGCTGTTTTAACTGCTTATAATCAAATGATTCAAGCTACTGAAAGCCCGAATTATTTTATATATTTAGATGTTGATCCTCAGACTATTGATGTTAATATTCATCCGACAAAGACTGAAATTAAGTTTGAGAATGAGCAGGCTATTTGGTCTATTTTATCAGCGTCAATTAAGGAATCTTTAGGGAAATTCAATATCGTTCCTTCTATAGACTTTGATCAGGATGGTTCGATTGAATTACCTGTGGATATGGTTGTTGAAAATGTACGCCCACCACAGACCATTTTCAATCCAAATTTCAATCCTTTCACCAATCCTTCATCTAATAATAGTTCCTCAAATAATAGTTCATTTACAAGTGCTTCTTCAAAAAGACCGATTTTAAATTGGGATACCCTTTATGGTGATTTTGAGAAAAGAGAAACTGTATTGCCTACTACATTACCCTGGCAGGATGAAGTTAATACTATTGAAATAATAGATTCTGCTGTTCAGGGTCAATTTCTTGATGCGAATGAATTATTAACGGATAAAATTCAATTTAAAAATAAATATATTCTTTGCAGCATTAATGCTGGCTTATTGTTAATTGATCAGCAAAAGGCTCATACCCGTGTACTGTTTGATTTATATATGCATCAAATCTGTAGTAGGAAATCGGTTTCACAACAAGTTTTGTTTCCTGAAGTGTTAGTATTGCAAACCCACGAAACTTTGATCTTCGAGCAGATTTTAGATGATTTACAGTTGGTTGGTTTTGAATTTGAGTTGTCTTGCGCTAATACATATTCTATTAAAGGGATTCCGTCACATTTTGGATCTGAAAGCGTAATTGAATTGATTCTTGGAATACTAGAAAAAGCCAAGATAAATACTGATAATGTAACTTTAGGCATACATGAAGTAATTTCTCTTTCCCTTTCTCGTGCTTCTAGTATTAAGTCTGGAAAGCGTTTGTCCATTGAAGAAATGGACGATTTGATAGTTAAACTTTTTGCATGTGACAATCATAGTTTTACACCTGATGGTAAAAAAATTATATCAATCATAGAGCAAGATGAAATTGAAAAGTTTTTTAGATGATTCTTTCGTCGATATTAACAAAAAAAACCGCCAATAATGACGGTTTTTTTTGTTAATATGGAGGTTAACTATTCTTCTTTCACCTGAGGAGTTATTAATTTATATCCTTTTCCGTGGATGTTAATAATACCTACGTTAGCATCTTCTTTTAATAATTTACGAAGTTTTGTGATGTAGACATCCATACTTCTTGCATTAAAGTAATTGTCGTCTACCCAAATCGTTTTTAATGCGAAATTACGTTCTAAGATGTTATTTGCATTGGCTGCCAAAAGGTTTAATAATTCAGACTCTTTTGTTGTTAGTTTTTTTGAAACTCCATCAAATGTAAGTAGTTGTTTCTGAGCGTCAAATGTAAATCCACCCAATTGATAAGCTACTAAATCCTTCACTCTTTTACCTTTTACTCGACGTAAGATAGACTCAATTCGATAAAGTAGCTCTTCCATACTGAAAGGTTTGGATAGGTAATCATCTGCACCTAGTTTAAAGCCCTGTAGGATATCTTCTTTCATTGACTTAGCAGTCAAAAATATAATTGGCACTTCAGTGTTGATTGCTCGTACGTCAGCTGCTAAAGCAAATCCGTCTTTTTTAGGCATCATTACGTCAAATACACAAAGATCATATTTTTTCTTGGTAAATGCTTTATATCCAGCTTCTCCGTCTGGTTGAAGATCTGCGTCATATCCTTTGGTTTGTAAGTATTCTCGTAGAAGCATGCCAAGATTCTCATCATCTTCGCATAATAAAACTTTAATTTTTTCGTCAGTCATAATCAGTAGTTTTTTATTGTTGGTATTTTTATTGTAAATTTTGTTCCTATATTTATTTCACTTTCGACATTAATTGTGCCTTTGTGATCGTATATTATTTTTTTAACATAAGCTAATCCTAGTCCAAACCCTTTGATGTTGTGTAAGTTTCCCGTGGAAACCCGATAGAATTTTTCAAATATTCTTTTAAGATCCTCTTTGTTTATTCCAATTCCATTGTCCTCGATGCTGATTAAAAGATTTTCCTTTTCATTCCATGTTTCTATATTTAATAATAATGGCTTGTCGCAATACTTGAGGGCATTGTCCATTAAGTTAAAAATAACATTTGTAAAGTGAACCTCATCTATTAATGCTAAATCCTTTGATGCGATTAAGTTCGCGCTAATTTTACCACCTTTGTTTGTTACTTTAAGAGAAAAATTACCGATTATTTCTTTAATAAGCGGATTAATATTCATTTCATTTAATTTGAGAGAGGAATGGTCTCTTTCAAACATTGCCATTTGAAGTATTTTCTCAACTTGAAAGCTCAGTCTTTTTGTTTCATCTCTAATTACCTTCGAAATATAGGTCATTTTCTCTGGTGTTTTACCCACTGCAGGGTCTTGTAGCATTTGTGCCGCCAGCGAGATTGTTGAAATTGGTGTCTTGAACTCATGGGTCATATTGTTAACAAAATCGTTTTTCATATTGTTCAACTCCTTTTGTCTCAATATGATGATAATTGCAAAAATGAAAATCCCCAGGATTAGAATTATTAGTGTCAAAGACGGCACTAAGAGACTCAATGAGCTTGTAATGTAATTTTGTTTAGTTGGAAAATAAATTTGTAAATAGGCACCTTGATTTGAATTTTCTGATGGAAAAAACTTTTGGGTATAGGTTTTTATTTCATTGTTTATTTCTGATTGACTAATGTCTTTGTGGCATTTGTAAATTATTTTCTCCTGACGATCAACAATGCTATAAATAAAGGGTTGTTTTATTCCGTTATTAACCAAAGTTTTGTCTAAAATATCATTTAATTCCTTAAAATTAACTCTTTGACTGATATCTTTCTCGTTTTTGGCATTCATCCATTTGAAAACTGCTTGATCTAGAATCGTCTTAGATCTTGTAAAATGTTCTTGAAACATCACTTGAAGTTGCCTTGTGGCTCCCTCAATGTTTGTTTTAGTTTTTGGAGTTGAGAATTGTATGCTTGGTTGGTTTTGTTTTTTTATATTTAAATCTATTTGTTCAGGAATAGAATCGATGCTGCTGTTCAATGTTGGATTTGCTATTCCAAGACTCAAGAACTGATAATTATTTTCTTGATAATGACTGCCTTGCATAGTTCTGCTTAGATAATCAAGTGCCTCGTTTTTTTCGACTAGATCTACCACCTGAAACAAGCTTTTTTGAACATTGTCGTCGAATTGATTTTCGATCATTTCCGCATTTATGCGTATGTAATTTACTTGTAGTGTAATTAGACCTACAAAAGTAAAGAGCATCAAAATGATAAGTATCTTAATATTTGATTTTTTCATTCTGCTACAAAATTACATTAATTTTTAATGTTTATTTATAAATTAAGTTTATTTAACTTAACTTTATTTAAGCGGATTGGTAATAAGTTGGTTTTATTAAAAATTAGATATTGTTAAATATATCCCTTCTTCTATATAAGATTTGATATTGACCCTAAATTTCTATTTTTTATCCTTTGGTTTAGTACTAGATTTTGACTTTTTTAATGTCAAG
>CANFFA010000167.1 GCA_947445425.1 Paludibacteraceae bacterium | reverse complement strand
TTCTAATTTCTGAAATTGGAGTAGCTCCAATACGAAGTTGAGCATCGAATCTTTGTCTCATATTTTGAATCTTTGAAGGTTTGTGTCTATTTCTACTCAAAGATAATCAATATTCAGCTATTAATCAAGCATTTGACCTGTAATTTTAAGCGAATGGTAAAATTATTCAACGGTCAAATTAAAGAGGTATATCCTCATATTCAACACGATACTAATTTCCGTTCAGACACTATTTACTATAACTTAGCTTCCTTTGGGAATAAATTATTTCATACGGGCTGATACTATCCATTAGAAACATTCAACGAATAGATCTGATAATCAAAACAATGGTTGACAACTTATAATTTGCTAATTAGCAAAACAAGTATAAACAGAAAAAGCAGCATTACCATTGTAGGTAATGCTGCTTTTTTATTTTACTTAATCAATAGGGACAATGCCTACAATTATTTCTACAACAATATCCTCTATTTAGATGATAAGCTGCCGTGAATACACAATTTCCATTTTCATCATAATAATAATCATTCACTACTTTATATTTTGACTTATTCCTTTTGGATGATGAATTTGCACAATTAGGACAGAGTTGATCCAAATCAGAAAATGGAATAGCTGGCTGTGAAGATTGCACTAATAAATCCTTTGGACGGAATTGTATGTTACAAATTGGGCAAAATTTTATTGCAGATTGAGGAAATGAGGTCATGAATTTATTTTAAACGACTGAACAGAAGCAAATTAAAAATAACAAATACGCTCTTTTATCGTAGAAAGAACTAAGAAATTGAATAATAAACATTCTAAGTACAAAATATGTTCTATCCAATACAACTTATTGTATTTATTACAATTTTACAAAAATGAAAAATTAAATCAATTAAACTAACAAATCTATGACTTTTGACGAAAAAACCAACATGTATTATCCATCTGAGGATATTATAGAAAATGCAAATGTAAAAGAGTATGAACAGCTTTACAAGTATTCCATAGAGAATAGAGATGCTTTTTGGGCAGAACAGGCCGAACATCTTCAATGGTACAAAAAATGGGATAAAGTTGTAGATGAGAGCAATAAGCCCTTTTACAAATGGTTTGCTGGTGGTAAAATAAATGTAGTTCACAATGCTATTGACCGTCATTTAGCTACTCCAAATCGTAACAAATTGGCATTAATTTGGGAAGGTGAGAACGGAGATGTTAGAACTTACTCCTATCATGCTTTGAATCGTGAAGTATCTAAATTTGCAAACATATTGAAAAGTATGGGTGTAAAAAAAGGAGAAATTGTGACCATTTATATGCCACAAATCCCAGAACAAATCTATGCAATGTTGGCTTGTGCAAAAATTGGAGCTGTTCACAGTGTAGTATATGGTGGATTTAGCCATGAAGCACTAGGAGATAGAGTTAGAGATGCCGAAAGTCGCGTGGTCGTTACTGCTGATGGTGGATACAGACGTGGAAAAGTAATTGATTTGAAAAGCATTGTTAACGACGCCATCGACAACTGCCCAACAGTTGAAGTGGTAATTACAGTAAAACGTACAGCTCACGAAGTGGTGATGGTAAATGATAGAGACTATTGGTACCACGATTTGGTATCATTACCAATTGCAAGTTCAGTTTGCGAAACAGAACAACTGGATGCCAATGACCCACTTTTCCTTCTATACACCTCAGGTTCGACAGGTAAACCAAAAGGATTAATTCATAGTCATGGCGGATATAGCGTTTATACCTCAACCACACACCGCATGGTATTTGACATCAAACCAGAAGATAGATACTGGTGTGCTGCCGATCCAGGATGGATTACTGGTCACAGTTATTTGGTTTATTCTCCACTGATGAATGGTTCTACAATTTTCATCTATGAAGGTGCTCCGAATCACCCTTATCCAAACAGATGGTGGAGCATGATTGAAAAATATGGTATCAATATTTTGTACACCTCCCCTACTGCTTTACGAGGATTAATGCGTTACGGTGATTCATGGGTAAAAAAGCATGATTTAAGCAGCCTACGACTATTGGGATCAGTAGGTGAGGCTATCAACCCAGAAACCTGGAAATGGTACTACAGTGTCGTTGGAAATGAAAAATGCCCAATTATGGACACTTGGTGGCAAACAGAAACGGGTGGATTTATGATTACACCATTACCAATTATACCACTTAAACCGGGATCTGCGTCAAAACCTTTCTTCGGAAATGAAATTGGAATCGTAAACGAGCACAATCAAGAAGTTGCTGCAGGAGAAGAAGGTAGTTTGGTCATCAAAAGTATCTGGCCAGGTCTTGCAACAGGAATTTATAACGACCCACAAAAATTCATTGATACCTATTGGAAAAAGTACGAAAAAGAAGGTTGGTATGAGCCGGGAGATTCAGCGAAAAGAGACAGTGATGGCTATATCTGGATCATTGGTCGAAGTGACGATGTAATCAAGGTTAGTGGTTATCGTTTGGGTACTGCAGAGGTTGAAAGTGCCTTGGTAAACCACCCATCTGTTGTAGAAGCAGCTGTGATTCCATTACCACATAAATTAAAAGGAAATGCAATTCATGCCTTTGTAATTTTGAATAATGGACTTACAGGTTCTAAAGAGCTAGCAACTGAAATTAAAAATCATGTTTCAAAAATGATGGGCCCCATTGCAAAACCAGAAGAAATAATATTTACAGATACATTGCCAAAAACTAGAAGTGGCAAGATAATGCGTAGGGTATTAAAAGCTAGGGCATTAGGACTAGATGAAGGGGATTTATCAACCATTGAAGAATAATATAAGCGTAAATTAATAAAAGCGGCTGTTTAAGAGATTTCTTAAACAGCCGCTTTTTATTAAAACATTCATGCTAATCTTTTATGCAACGAACAGAGTAGCCATTCGCCTTTAAACCAGAATTCTTATAGGCATTGCTAAAACTACATCCCAAATTTTTAACCCATGCGATTATGCCTTCCTCTTCAGATTTACACCACCAAAATCCGGCACTATTTAAATAAGAAAAACTACCATCAGCAAAACGATAGCCTCCTAAAAAAGTAAAACCACATTTTTTAGCAAGATCCCTTCTGCTATTAAAATTAGAACAAGTAGAATTACAATCTTCTTTTTTATTTTCTAAATGCTCTTTACAACGCAAAGATTTGTTGATATTACTCCATTCCATTTCATCTGGAATATGAAAACCAACCGGTGCCAATCCCCTAGGATCATTAAGCGCATGGATATTGTATAATTTACCGTAAACCGCTTCATTTTTGGGATCATTATTATAATGACACCAAGCTCCAATATTGCAATTTGACCACTCCAAAGGATCTCTAACTTCGGGAATAGCATCCCCATTTTGATAATGAGATACAGTAAGGTTTGTGGTCATCCATTCGAACGATCCAACACATAAAGTCTCAACATTCGACACCAATTCTTGTTCTAACATAAATAGTCATTATTTTAAATTATAATAAGCCTAGCATTGTTGCAAGGAGAAAGTACTCAATAATAAAATGAAAACAGTAGCAATTGAAAAATGTTCAATCATCAAAGATCGATATTTATCATGAAAAAACCAATAAAACAATCGGTTAATTATAAACGAAAGCTATATAAAAAGAAGCATCAAAACTGCAAACTTAAAGTACAGATAACAATCAAGTGCTAACAATTTCATAACTTTGCAGTTCAAAATAATCAAACAGAGTTCATTACAATTGCAAATATATAAAGAAAAAACTAGATATGGATTTTAAATACGATGTAATCGTTGTAGGTGCAGGACATGCAGGTTGCGAAGCAGCAACAGCAGCTGCCAATATGGGTTCAAAAACTTTGCTCATCACCATGGATATGAACAAGATTGGACAGATGAGTTGCAACCCAGCTGTGGGAGGAATAGCAAAAGGACAAATCGTCCGTGAAATCGACGCTTTAGGAGGTCAAATGGGTATTATTACAGACCGCAGCGCTATACAATTTCGCATGCTAAATCGCTCTAAAGGACCAGCCATGTGGAGCCCACGTTCACAGAGTGATAGACACAAATTTATACAAGAATGGATAAAAACGGTAAGTAACACCAAAAATCTATTTATTTGGCAAGACACAGTAACAGAACTTGTCATAGAAAATGGAATAGTGACAGGATTAAAATCTGCTTTGGGTGTTCATTTTAAATCAAAAACTGTCGTTCTCACCACGGGAACTTTCATGGGGGGATTATTACACATCGGTAAAAAACAACAAATTGGTGGTAGAATTTCAGAACCTGCTTCCTATGGAATTACAGAGCAATTGAAATCTCTGGGCATAAGAGCGGATAGAATGAAAACGGGAACGCCTTGTAGAATTGATGGTAGAAGTATAGACTTCTCTAAAATGACAGAACAAGAAGGTGAAACTGATTTCCATAAGTTTTCTTTTCTTGAAGAATCAAAAAGGGAGTTGAAACAAATGAGTTGTTGGATCACAAATACCAACGAAAAAACCCATGACGAAATTAGAAAAGGATTAGAATACTCTCCCCTTTTCAACGGGCAGATTCAAAGTATAGGGCCACGTTATTGCCCAAGCATAGAAACAAAAATTGTAACTTTTGCAGACAAATTATCCCATCAACTTTTCTTAGAACCAGAGGGTGTTGATTCGCAAGAGTATTATGTAAATGGATTTTCCTCTTCGCTCCCACTACAGGTTCAGATAGATGCCATACAAACCATACAAGGTTTAGAAAATGCACAACTGTTCAGACCGGGCTATGCAATTGAATATGATTTTTTTGATCCAACACAGTTGAAACATACGCTGGAAACGAAAGAAATTAAAAATCTATTCTTTGCGGGACAAATCAATGGAACAACAGGATATGAAGAAGCTGGGGGACAAGGTTTGATGGCAGGTATCAATGCTCACATCAATTGTCATGGTGGAAAAGAATTTACCTTAGGACGTAACGAAGCCTATATTGGCGTTCTCATCGATGATTTAGTAACCAAGGGAGTTGATGAACCGTATAGAATGTTTACCTCACGTGCTGAATACCGTTTATTATTACGTCAAGATGACGCAGATGTAAGACTAAGCACAAAAGGTTTTGAATTGGGATTGGCAACCCAAAACAGAATGGATCAACTGAAATCAAAACAGGAAATACAAGAAAAACTGACCGATTTCATCAAGAAACAACCCATCAAACCTGCAGATATAAACAGTTTTTTAAGCACTAAAAATTCGGCAGAACTAAAGCATGGTTGTAAATTATCAGATTTGGTACTTCGCCCTCAATTGGGCATACTAGATTTAGCAGAAGCAGTTCCCGCATTACAGGAAGAAATCGACAGTATCAAAAGCCGTACTGAAGAAATCGTAGAAGCTACCGAAGTATTATTAAAATATGAGGGCTATATTATAAGAGAACAGATTATCGCTGATAAGCTTCAACGCTTAGAACATATCAATATCACAGGGCGTATAGACTACGAAAGCATCAAATCATTGTCTACTGAAGCGAGACAAAAACTTACTAAAATTGCTCCAGAAACTATTGGACAAGCTAGTAGAATACCGGGAATTTCACCTAGCGATGTGAATATATTGTTGGTGCTTTTGGGAAGATAAAGCTTAAATCTCACCATTAAAGATCATTTTCCTAATAGAAAAATGGTTAGCTGTCCGATAAAAATGGCACAATTGTTCCACGTGGAACAAGAAAAACAAGAATAAATGTTTCACGTGGAACAAAACAAAAGGGGATGAAAGAGAAAAATAGCTTAGAAAAGGAAGTAGATGCCTTACCTGAAAAGCCGGGAGTTTATCAATACTATAACAGCAATGATGAAATTATCTATGTTGGGAAAGCGAAAAATCTAAAGAAAAGAGTCAGTTCCTATTTCAATAAAATTCATGATTCTGGAAAGACAAATGTACTCGTCAAAAACATTGCTACATTAAAATACATAGTTGTAGAGACAGAAGAGGATGCTCT
>CANFFA010000166.1 GCA_947445425.1 Paludibacteraceae bacterium | reverse complement strand
CTTTAAAATACCCATTTAATAAAAAAAAATGATATTCAAAATGAATATATTTAAAAAGTGGTTTTTTCAAAGTATAATAATTATAATTATAATTAGTTGCTCTTTTGAAAAAAAAACGCAATTTGATTCATTAAGCATTTATAATGCAACAAGTTCTGCTGTCTATTTGTATATAACTTCAAGTGACACGCTTCCACTTACCCCAAAACTAAATTTATTTGACACAGTATTTTTACATTCTACTCAAAATAGAGATACAATTCTTTCACCAATTTATAGAATTAATGCATATTCCTATTATACCAAAAATGATTTAACTGTACCTAATGTTAATATCGAAGAGTTATGTTTGAAGTCTAAGGATTTAAAAATAAAACTATATTTTATAAAAGAAAGTACTATGAGAATACATAATTGGACTGAAATTTATTTGTGTCAATTATATGAAAAAAAGATTGTGTTGTCAGAGTCAGATATTCAAAGGCTTAATTGGGAAATAGAATATAAATAAGTAACCCCAGATTATCGTAGAGTAATTGTCATTTCAATAAAGCAAAAAAATCAGTGGAGTTCAGCCACCACACTAATCAACGAGGCGGATTCGAAAAGCCATACGAGTAGAAAAAACAAACAAAAAGTTATGCAAAAACTATTAATTATTTCATTCGCTATTATTGCCATGATGACCACATCGTGTTCCGCAGAAGAAGTTCAAAACCAATCTGATCTAACTGGAACAGTTTGGAGATATACGGTTACACCTGGAGGTCCTGGTGCGTCAATATCCTCATTTCTAGAATTAAAATTCATTTCGTCAACTCAATTTGAAATCTGGGACCAACCAGTAACAGGTGATAAAAAAAAGTTGCAAACGATAACGTATGTATTAAATGGAAATAATATCACCGTTACACCATTGATTGATGCAACTGAAACTAATGTTGTTGATTTTCAAAAAAATACAATCACTACGAAAAACAGCACAGGGACTTACCTATTTGTAAAAGAGTAATTCCCAGTTCAGCGTAACGTGAAGAAATCGTGCTGATTATAAAGATGTTTGGACACGGTAGTTCGGCGTAGCGTTTCGCTACATCGTGCTAAAAGCAAGGCTTTGCCTTGCAAAACAGCAACAGAAAAAGAGACATTCGAAGAGTGTCTCTTTTTCTGTTCCATTTGGTGAGTGAAGTGAAGCAAAATTTGTATTTTTGAAGACACCAGACTCCCCGCCTTGGGGATATATATAACGTAAATAAACGCATAACATTTGCGGACTAGTAGGAGGGAACCCGATGGGACGGGGTAGATTTCTAGTAAAAAGTCACGTCGCCATTTGTTGATGGATAGACCGCTAAAAGCACTACTAACAACTGAAGAAAAAATGTTAACTTCTGTGAGAATAACAACTTGAAAATTAATGGAATAATCTATAAAGACACTGATTTTCAGGGAGCTAACCAAATTCAAGATGTCTGATTGAATATCAATTATTTAACTAAAAACTAACACCCTATTATTAAGATGAAACGATTTATTTTTACTGTTATGTATTTTTGGTTTACCTTCAATTTATTTGCTCAAGATTACTATCCACTAAAAGTTGGGAATACATGGATTCTAGATGAGCTTAATACAAATGGTAATATCATTGGGTCAGACACGTCAATAATTACGGATAATTTTATACTAAATAAATTAAATATATTTTTGATGACTGAAAAAATCACTAATTCTACAGGCACTAACACACAAAACACAGAATTATTTACAGATAGTATTAATCATAATGATATATACTTTAAAGTGGGAAATGTAAGTTGTAAAATTTTCCAACACAATTATAAAAATGGTGATAAATGGTCTTTTATGAGTGACACTACTCGGGTTGAATATATAGGCTCTATTAATGTTCCTGCAGGAAATTTTAATGATTGTTTTTATGTCAAATATAGTAGTACTTCGGGATGGATTTTTGCTCCCAATATTGGAATTATTAAGACAATTGTAGACAACAAAACAAGATTCTCATTAAAATACTTTAACGGTTTTATTACTAATACTCCAATTGCATTTAATGCCAAAAACACTAAAATTAAAATTTATCCAAATCCAACAACGGATTATATATCAATTTCAAACATAGAGAACACCGCTAAATTAGAAATCTATGATATAACTGGAAAATTATATTACGAAGCAAAAAGCTCGTCAAATAATTATGAAAATATTAAAATATCTGACTTTCCGATTGGAATGTATTTAATTCGAATACTTACAAATGAAAATGAATATCTAACTTCAAAATTTATAAAAAAGTAACTCTTTTCAACCTAAAATATGATAAGTATCAATCGTTAAGGTACGGTCTACGGCTCCATTCTTTCTCTTGCTAAAAGTAATTACCCACTCCGCATATTAAAAAATCTGCCTCGACCTTAATCCGTCGGGGCTTTTTTTTATCCTTTCTAGCTCATTTCCAATTCATTAGCTTTGCATAAAAATAGATTATGCAACCCCGAATCCACCTCTCCAAAATTTGGAAAATAATTGAACAAACTGACAGCAAGGGTAGAGCCCTGCCGTTCAGTTTTCAGTACGTTAAGGAAAATAGAGAACTTCTAACTAGAATAACGCCACCCTCAGCAGTATCTTTTCAAAAGGAGCTACCGTCAATATTTTACTGGAGGGAGAAATTAAACTCCGTTATGGGGGCCTCCCCGTTCCGTCGGATATGAAAAAATTCTGATTAGAAGTAAAATAATGCGGATTGGTAGGCGGGATTTTTTTCAATCCCGCCTTTTGTCTTCTTAGGATTTTCAATCCTTTATTTTAAGATATTGCAACATTTTGTTACATTTGCAATAAAAAAAAGCAAATGGATATACAACATCGCATCACAGGAGAGGTCTATTTTGTTACCGATACAGTGGTAGATTGGGTGGATATTTTCTCCCGCCCTTGTTATCGGCACATTATTATAGAGTCTTTGCAACATTGTCAAAAACAGAAAGGCTTGATCATCTACGCTTGGGTGCTGATGACCAATCACATGCACATGATTGTTGGTTCATCTGGAATCAATAAAGTATCTGATATCATGCGTGATTTTAAGAAGTTTACCAGCAAGTAGATCCTTCGTACTTTGCAGATTGATGGAACTGAAAGTCGCAGAGAGTGGATGTTGAATCGGTTTGAATACGGTGGTAAGAATGACAAAAGGATAAAGAATTTTCGGTTTTGGCAAGAAGGAAACAATGCACAAACCCTTTATCTAAACGATTATTTCAATCAAAAGCTAAACTACATCCACCAGAATCCCGTAAAAGCAGAATTTGTAAATCATGCGGAAGATTATCGTTACAGTTCAGCAGTTGATTATGTTGGTGGTAAAGGATTATTGGAAGTTACGGTCGTTTAGCACAAAAGAGGGATTAAAAATCCCAAGAATACAAAGGGCGGGATTACAAATCCCGCCCAACAGTCCGCAAATTTGAACGTTTTATTTGTGCTTTTTGCATATCCACAAGGACGGGGGATTGGGTGAATCGGTTTGAATACGGAGGCAAGAATGACAAGCGGATAAAAAAATTTCGGTTTTGCAAGAAGGAAACAGTGTACAGGCTTGGTAGGCGGGACTTTGCATTTTTTTTAAAGTTAGGAACATCCGAAAGGACGGGACAGTCTTTATAGTCCGCATACACATAATTAATTACGTAATAATTTTAAACTTATTGAAAAAGAAATACTATTTTTGTGATTGATTACTAAAAAACAGAAAAAAGATGAGACGACCAGATATAGTTAATAACCTAAGTGCAATTATTCATGGCATAGTCCCCGTGGTTTTACAGGTCATGAACACCTCGATGCCTTTGGACTCATTAACATGAACGGACGGGTATATGACCCTGCCATCTCCATGTTCCTGAGCCCGGATCCCTACATCCAAGCGCCCACCATGACGCAGAACTTCAACCGGTATTCATACTGCTTGAATAACCCGCTGATGTATACTGATCCGAGTGGGGAGTTTATATTCTCTGCCTTTTTAGGGCCATTGGGTGTAGCAATGGATAATGCCTGTTGGGGTGGACTCATTGGAGGAGCAGGTTATGCTGCCCAGACTCTCTTTAGCGGAGGGAAATTTGAATCCAAAGCTTTTTGGCATTCGGTGGGTGTAGGTGCCATTTCGGGTGTGGTAACTGGGGGTATTGGGGATATGTTTGGACCTCTTGGTGGCGGACTGGATGGTATTGGTAATCAGATTGCCCATGAAGCTGGTCGAGCATTCACACATGGTGTTGCCAACGGCTTGATAGCCGCCAACACGGGTGGGAATATGATGCAAAGTTTTGCCTCTGGTACCTTGGGTTCATTGGGCGGTTCAGCATTCCAAGCTTTTGGAGGTGAGTTTGCAAAAAGCGCAGTGGGTATCGTCGGGTTCTCTGCCGTATCGGGTGGAGTAGGTGCCAAATTAACTGGTGGCGATTTCTGGGAAGGTGCAGCGACTGGGGCTACTGTCGGGGCATTGAACCATTATGGACACCTTGGGGTTGGCAAAGCTGTAAAAAAGGCTGTTGCTGCAATTAAACAAATGGACCGTGATCTCGAAAATGGTGATGGGTTTGGCCAAGGTATAGGAGAGGCAAACCCAAGAAGTAGAGAACAAGTAATTGCAGGAACAAGAAATACTATCAGCTTAGTTGGGGGATGGCAACTTAATACAGCAATGGCCTTATATGATATTAGTCAAGACAATAGCGCAGCAAATTACTTAGCCCTAGGTGGAGCTTTTTTGCCTAAATACATTAGAAATGAAGGTATTAATGCTATTCTTTCGGTATCAGATACATATAAAGTATCAGAAAAAGGGTACAAATATGTAGGAGGTAAAATTCAACCCAAAAGACATAAATGATATATTAAGCTTTTGGTAATTATATTTTAAAATTAAACACATGAGATTTTTAAGTTTCATTGCATCAGTGTTTTATTGTATGTTTCGTGAAAAAGGACGAGGAACTATTTATTTAAATCCTTACGAAATGACAATCCTTGATCTTAGTTTTTTTTTGATTTGGAATTTGGGTTCAATTATAACAATTGTTATGAAAATTACAAATAATGTATTTAATTTGTCATTTATCGAATATATTATCACTGTGCTAATTGCGTTGATTTTTTGTTATTTTATTCTTTCCAAGAAAATAACGGAAAAGAAATTATTAGAACTATACTCGCCGACTATATCAAAATACCGTTATTTTTTATATTTTGCTCTTAATTTAAGCGCATTTGCATTGTTTATGATTGCTATGAATATAAATGTGTGAATGATATGTTAAAAAGCATGCTGAGCTAGTATGCAGACGATATAGACGTTACAAAAGAGTTTATGCATAAATACACAGAGCTCATTTTAAATATCGGTGATAATTAGCGTCAAAGGACACAATAAATAATTCCGTTTTGCTTTTTGAGATGTCGCCAAATAATCAAGCAAAAAAAACTACTTACAAGACTTTCGCAAGAAGCCTTGTAAGTATAAAAATTATAACTAATTTAAAGAAATGAAAAAGAAATACGAATATATTTTTTGGACGATGACAGCATTATCCTTAATAATGTATATGAACAATCCAATTATTCCAGGAGCTGCAATTACACTTATTATTGCAACCTTCTGTTTAATTGTTGGCTATATTATTAAAGGATATAAAATTGTTAAAATACAAGAAATTTTTTTTGAAGTAAAATTGATAATGGCAGTTTCGTATTTTTATTTTTCATTTTCAATCATTGGCATTGTACTCAGACAACTATGGTTTTGTCACTCCCCGTGGAGATTAATTTATCATGATTTCTTTTGGCCTGTATGGACTATTGGAATTATTGTATACCAAATAACTATATTATTGGAAAATTACAAAACAAACAATATGGATCTGTTTAAAAAGATAACAAATAGTATTCTAATCCCAATGGTAATAGTTATAGTATTTGCCT
>CANFFA010000165.1 GCA_947445425.1 Paludibacteraceae bacterium | reverse complement strand
TCTCCTGTCAAGTAACTTGTTTGCTCAGACGAGTTATCAGCCGTCTGAAAAAAACCTTCAAAACCGTGAATGGTTTCAAAATGCCAAGTTTGGTCTTTTTATTCATTGGGGAATGTATTGCCAACTGGCTGGTGGTGGCGACAAAGGAGTGGCAGAATGGATTATGAATAAAAAAGAAATTCCAATTGCACAGTATGAGAAATTGCCGAACTTCTTTAATCCAAGTCAATTCAATCCTGCCGAATGGGTGGCAATGGTCAAAAAAGCAGGTATCAAATACATTACAATTACCACCAAACATCACGAAGGTTTTGCCATGTATGATTCGAAAGTGAGTGATTATAACGTAGTCAAAAAAACTCCTTTTGCTAAAGATATTATCAAAATGCTCAAAGACGAGTGTGATAAACAAGGTGTAAAATTGTTTTTTTATTACTCTCAACTGGATTGGCATCATCCTGACTATTTTCCACGAGGTTGTACTGGTCAAGGTTTTACCGGCCGTCCAGAAAAAGGCGATTGGAATAAATACATCGATTATATGAATACGCAGTTGAGTGAATTACTTACCAACTATGGCGAAGTAGGCGGAATCTGGTTCGATGGTATGTGGGACAAAACGGATGCCCCTTGGCGATTAAACGAAACTTATGCATTGATACACAAACATCAAAATGGTGCGTTGGTGGGAAGCAATCACCATAAAGTACCTATAGCCGGAGAGGATTTTCAAATGTTCGAACGCGATCTACCAGGCGAAAACTCCATGGGCTTCAATCAGACGGGCACAATCTCCGAACTTCCACTTGAAATGTGTGAAACCATGAATGGATCGTGGGGTTACAACCTGGCCGACACGCAATACAAATCGTCCACCGATCTAATTCAAACTTTGGTAAAGGCATCCGGTTTTGGAGCTAATTTCCTACTCAATACAGGACCAATGCCCAATGGTAAAATTCAGCCCGAAAATATTGACACCTTACTGAAAATTGGAAAATGGCTCGAAAGATACGGTGAAACAATTTATGCCAGTCGCAAAGGACCCATAAAACCTTCGAATTGGGGAGCAAGTACCGAAAAAAATGGCAAAGTATATATTCACGTGTTGAAATGCAAGGAAGAGAATCTTTTTATTGGTAAACTCCCTAAAAAAATAAAGTCTGCCAAATTCTTTGACGACCAATCGGTTGTGAGATTCAAAGAAACAGAATTTGGTGTTATTCTGAATATCCCTACTAATATGAAAAAAGCGGTTGATACCATTATTCAATTGGAAATGTAAAAACCCCTCAGTCATAATTCTAAAAATAGTTGTCCGTTTTCAGGCAGCTATTTTTAGAATAATCTATTTATTAGTCAATCAATTAACTAATGGCATATTTATCAAATTCGGAAAATATTCAGGGTGATTTCTGAAAATAAGCTAACAGATTTTGATTTTTTGTTTCTTCGTGCCATGAAAATTTATTTACCCGTGAAAACAAAACATTTACTTTTTATGGCTCTGGCTGTTGTGCTATCATTGCCCATGAATGCAAAAGTTTGGTATGTCAGCTCAACAGCTGGCAGTGATAGTTCACCAAATGATGGTACGTTTTCAAAACCCTACGCTACCTTCATGAAAGCATATGGCGTAGCATCCTCTTCAGTCTTAGACACAATTAATGTTTCTGGTACTTTTAATGAAAAAGTGGGTACCGCCACCAAATCGTTTTCGTTGCAAGGAAATGACAAAAATAGTGCAATCTTCGACGGTGCATCACTTGCTGCACGTTTCTTGATTACCTATAATACTCCCGGTTTAACGATTAATATTGAAAATGTAACTTTTAAGAATTATAATAATTATGATCCAACAGGACCAACTACTGGCGCAGCACTTTCATTCCTAGTCTACACAATTTCCAATATCAAGAATGTCATTTTTCAGGACAATACAGGGAACCTTGGAGGTGCCATAAGAATTGCGGCTTCGACTGAGGGAACTACCTCCATACTAATTCAAGACTGCTATTTTAAGAACAACTATGCTCAAGCCACAACTTCTGGAACCGTTCACCATGGTCAAGGTGGTGCTTTGGATATTTATACTACTACATTTAACTCTTCAATAACCATTAATCGTTGCTTGTTTGAATCAAATACTGCCCAAGGTTCCAATGGGTCTGCCATTGCATATGCATCAACGGCTGATTCAGGAACTGCTGCGGCGAGTTTAATCATTCAAAATTCCACTTTTACGGCTAATGCTATTACATATTCCACTGAAGCAACACCTGTTGCCGGTGAAGCCGCTATATTCTTAAACGCAAATGGAACCGGAATAGATGTTTCATTAATTAACAATACCATTGCCTATAATACAAGTGCTAAAACAACAGCTTCTTCTTCTGCAGGCTTTAAGGCGGCGGCGGCGGTTGCAAATGTTGTAACGCTTATCAACAATATTCTTTTTTCTAACTTTAATGCTGAAGCAACTCCTGTTTCTACATCCATTTTCAGTAGTGCATTATTAAAAGAAAGCCGGAACAATATCACAGATGTAGCTTCAGGTATATTTAATTGGACAACGAAAACAACAGCGGGGATGTACTCAGGTAATGTGAATAGTGTGGTAAACGGTTCTTCGGTAGGCCAATTGGGTTTGGCTGCAAATGCTGCCGCCTTGGCTGATAATGGAGGTGCAACCAAAACTTTGGCCATTACTAGTGCAAACAGTGTGGCCATAGGTACTGGTTATGCAACGGGAGTGCCCTCTGTAGATCAGCGTATTGCAAATCGTTCCACTGTAGATATAGGTGCTTATGAGTATAATTCAACCCCACTCTATGTTCCAGCCGCACCTACTGTTAATGGAGCTTCCATATCCTCCTTAAATGTTACAATTAATGAGAATAATAATCTTTCGGATGTCGTTTATGCAATTCAAGAAACGACTGGTTTAAAATATGTTCAGGCAGATGGGACGCTCGGCGCTGCAGCGGTATGGCAAACTGCTTCTGTGTGGGGAACAAAAACGGTTACTGGGCTAACGTTTAACACTACCTACTCTTTTGCAATAAAAGCCAGCAGATCGTCGATAGAATCTCCTTTTGGTACTGCAATTAACGGTGTGACACGTGTTGCAAATATTACGTTTTACGTAAAACCTTCTGGCGGGAGTCAATGGAGTGGAAAATCAAGTCAGCTAGTACAATCTAACTTGACAACAGCTATATCTACTGCTGTTGCTGGTGATCAAATTTGGGTGGCTTCGGGCACTTATACTTCACCTTCGGGCGGTTTTGTAATGAAGGATGGCGTAAATGTGTTGGGTGGTTTTGATGGAACTGAAGTGGTTTCAACCGGTCGAAAGCCATTGACCAACAAGACCATTCTGGACGGGAACTTTGCAAACAAAGTATTGACACAAGGAACTGCCGGTTTTACTAACCGTACCAAATGGGATGGTTTTATCATGCAAAATGGAAATTCTACAAACGGTGCATGTATTGCCATTGGACAAAATGCGACCTTAGCCAATTGCGTCATCCGCAATAACACCAGTACAAGCAATGGTGGTGCTGTAGAAGTTGATGTATTAACCGGTACAGCATTCGATGCCCTCACCGATGCTACGAACAATAGGGCTTGGATTATCAATTGTATGATTCACAACAATACAGCCAATGCTTATGGAGGAGGCATATTTTTAAAAAATAATACTATTGTAGTTATTGCCAATACAGTCATTGTAAACAATAGTATACTCACTTCTAGTGGACAAGGAGGTGTCTCGAACGGAACGGGAACTACATTTACTTTTACCAACTGTATTTTATGGGGCAATATGAATAATACTGCTGTAACTCCTACAGCCAGTCAAACACCATTTGGGTTTGCTACCTTTAACACTTCTGCTGTTCAGGGATTATCAAGTGTATTGGTCGATTTAGATGCTGCGAACAGCGGTTCTACTCCTGGTGCATATTATCCGGAATTCACGACACCTTCTACCACTATTGGGTCAAATGCAAGTAGTTTGCCTTCGGATATTGCTGCTTCCGATTGGTCATTGCTAAGCACCTCTGCTTGTGTGGATAAAGGGGTGAATTCATCTTTAGTATTTACATTTCCGACAACTGATTTAGTCGGTAATATCCGTCAGATTAGTACAAAAGTAGATTTGGGTGCAGTTGAGTACCAAGCAATAACAAGCAGTGCCACAACCATTACTGCTTGTACTACTACTTATGGAACAGCTTCTAGTGCTCAAACCATTACGGTTACAGGGAGCTATTTAACCTCAGATATTATCGCCACAGCTCCAACCGGATTCGAAGTTTCGAACAATGGTTCCACTTACGCAACTACAGCTTCGTTCTCAAATTCAGGCGGTTCTGCAAGCGGAACATTATACATTCGCTTAGCTGCCACTGCTACAGTGTCAGGTACTTACAACTCACAAAACATCGTTTTGTCGAGTACGAATTGTACTAGTGTGAATATTGTTACTGCCGCCAGTGGAAATGCGGTTACTGCAAAAGCATTAACGGTCTCTGGTGCTACCACAGCCAACAAGGGGTATGATGGTGTAAGTACAGCGGCCGTTACTGGCGGTTCGTTGGTGGGTGTTGTCAGCCCAGATGTGGTTACATTAACCCAGGAGGGAACATACAGCGACAAAAACGTAGGTACTTCAAAAGCTATTACCGCGAACTGTTCAATCGGTGGAGCGGATGCAGGTAATTATACACTTACGCAACCAGTACTGACGGCAAGAGATATCACGGCAATAGCATTAACCATTGGCTCCCCCTCCATTGCCTCCAAAGTTTATAACGGAACGCTCACTTCAGGTTCAGTTACCTCGGGTTCATTATCAGGCTTTGTTGGTTCAGAAACTGTAACCGTCAATACCGCAGTGGGTACTTATGCCGATGCCAATGTCGGAAACGGTAAAACAGCCACCATCGTTTACACCCTTGCAAATGGAACCAATGGCGGGTTGGCCGCCAACTACAGCTTGGCAAATGGCTCCGCAACAGGAAACATTACCCTAGCATCTCAAACAATTACTTTTGATGCATTAACGAACAAGCAGGTACCTACTTCTGATTACTCACCTGGGGCTACCTCTATCTCCTCTGGTGTAAATACAATAACCTATACCAGTTCTGCTCCAGCAGTCGCAACAATTGTTTCGGGCTTGATTCATATTGTTGGCGTTGGTACGACAAACATTACTGCCTCGCAAGCTGCAAGTGCCAATTATAGCGTGGCGGCTGATGTGGTGCAGTCTTTAACTGTTGATGCAGTGGCACCTCAGACAATCTCTTCTAATACTCCCCCTGCAACCCATTCGGATCTCACCGACCCCTCTCTTGATCTTATCGTGACGGGAGTTGGGACTACCCTGACGCTAGGGGCGAGTAGAACCGTAAAAAGTTTAACCCTAGCAGCGGGTGCAAAAGTAAATTTTACCGGCGCCTATACCTTGACGGTTACGAATGATCTTCTTTTAAAGGCGGATGATACCAATTCATTTAGTATGAATTTAGATGATGGAACGCTATCGGTTGGAGGAGAGATAAAGTACCAGAAGACTATCGATGACTCTAAGTGGTTTTTTATGGCTTTCCCCGCTGATGTCACCATTGCTGACATTACCGCTACCAATACTACCTTAGGGGTGTTGGGTGTCGATTGGTTTATTCGTTATTACAATGGCAGTCAGCGTGGAACGAGTGGAACGGCTGATTCCAATTGGATGCAGATTACAGATGCAGATATCGTTGCAGCTCCTGCGTTGAAGTTAAATAAATACCAGGGGTATATAGTTGGACTCAAAGATGGTAAACCAAATACTGAATTGTCATTTGTGCTTAAAAAAACAGATATATCACATGAAACAGTACATAAAATTCCGGTGGCTGAGAATACAGGTGCCACTGCTGCAACGCATCATGGCTGGAATTTAATTGGTCAACCTTATTTAAGTAATTTTGATGCTTCTGGGGCTACGGGTGCCGACAGCTACTTTATGTACCTTTTTGACGGCGCAGGC
>CANFFA010000164.1 GCA_947445425.1 Paludibacteraceae bacterium | reverse complement strand
TGCTAAAAAATACGATGATTGATTTTTTAGCAGCTTTTTTTTATTAATATATTAGCGATTAGACTTTGATTAGCAAAAGAAATAAAAAGAACATAAAAAAAGGAGAAACAGATTAATTTCCGTTTCTCCTTTTCAATATATTTAGTCGCTTATTTAGCAGCGTCCATGTGTGCGATCAAGTCCAAAACTTTTGAAGAATAACCCCACTCATTATCATACCAGCTCACTAATTTTACGAAGTTACCATTCAATGCGATACCAGCGTTAGCATCAAATACTGAAGTGCGAGTTTCGTGGATAAAGTCAGAAGAAACAACTGAATCTTCAGTATAACCAAGAATACCTTTCATAGACGTTTCAGAAGCTAATTTGATAGCTGCTTTGATTTCGTCATAAGAAGCAGATTTTTCCAAACGTACAGTTAAATCTACTACAGAAACATCAGCAGTAGGAACGCGGAAAGCCGTACCAGTTAATTTGCCATTCAAAGCAGGAATTACTTTACCTACCGCTTTAGCAGCACCAGTAGAAGAAGGAATGATGTTACCCAAGATAGAGCGACCACCTCTCCAGTCTTTTGCAGAAGGAGCATCAACTGTTTTTTGTGTGTTTGTAGCAGCATGAACTGTTGTCATCAAACCTTCAACGATTCCGAAGTTATCATTGATTACTTTAGCCAATGGAGCCAAACAGTTAGTAGTACAAGAAGCGTTAGAAACAACGTTCATGTCATTTTTATACTCATTCAAGTTAACACCACAAACGAACATAGGAGCATCGTTAGATGGAGCAGAGATAACAACTTTTTTGGCACCACCTTTGATGTGAGCGCTAGCTGCATCGATAGAAGTGAAAACACCAGTTGATTCAACTACGTATTCAGCACCTGAAGCACCCCAACCAATGTTAGCAGGATCTTTTTCAGCAAAGAAAGCAACTTCAACATCGTTTACAAATAATTTGCCACCTTTGTTTTCTACTTTTCCTTGAAATTTACCGTGTACGGTGTCATATTGCAACATGTACACTAAATAATCGATGTCCAAGAATGGATCATTCACTGCAACGATTTGAACATCGTTTCTTTCTTGAGCTGCACGGAAAACCAAACGTCCGATACGTCCAAAACCATTGATACCTACTTTAATCATTTTATTTATTTTTTAAAATTAAGTTCCGTTTCAAATTCTTCGCAAAAGTACTTATTTCTGATCGAACGACAAAGTAGATCATCTATTAAAATCTTTTTTTTTCATTTTGCTATGTAGAGATAGCAAAACACCGGTTCTAATTCAGGAAATAACCAAGCTATGAGAAGGTCATTAGAGGCCATAATATACTTATGCGTTAAATAATTAAAATTAAAGCGACTGTTAATCAGGTCATTTTTGAATTGGTAATTAAAAGAGTAAATTTGCACTTCAATTAAACACACAATCATGAAAAAGCTAATTATACTTTTCTTATCTCTAGCATTTACCTTAGGTGTTCATTGTCAGTCATCTGATAATTTTTATAATAGAGGAATGGCAAATTCCAAAGATGCACAGTATGGTGATGCTATTGAAGATTTTTCTATGGCCATAGGTTTTAATCCTAAAAACAAAAAAGCTTATAATCAACGTGGCGTGGCAAAACAGCAGGTTGGTGACATAAAGGGCGCCCTTGAAGATTTTACAAAAGCCCTTGATTTAGATCCGCTTTTTGCTAGTGCATATATCAATAAAAGACTAGCCCTTGGAACTTTAAATAATTATTATGGGAGAATAGCCAAATGGACCAAAGCTATTGAAGCAGATCCTACAGATTTCGCAGCTTATAATAATAGGGGAATTGCTAAATTAGGAATAAAAGACTATACAGGAGCAATAAATGATTTTGGCAAAACGATAGAACTAAATCCAGAAGTAAGCACTGCCTATAACAATAGAGGTGCAGCAAAAGAAAACAAAAAGGATTTCACGGGTGCCATGGCAGATTATAGTAAGGCAATAGAAATTGACCCTAAATTCAGTAAGGCCTATTACAATAGAGCAGTCTTACTGTTAACCATTGGCACTAAAGATGATGCCTGTCGTGATTTCAGCCACGCCTCAGAACTTGGTGATGAAGATGCTTCAAAAAAGGTTCAATCACTTTGTCAGTAAAATATAGAGTAAAGAGCAAAGATTAAAGACATTTATAGCATAGATTAAATATGTTTAGAAAATCAGTCTTTTGTCTTTATTCTTTACTCTAAATAAGCATATTACTATTACCGAATAGTGTTTGTGTAAATAATACGGGCTACAGAATATCCCATTTAAAAATAAATACTTATTTTTGACCCACTAAATTTGAAAAAAGAGTAAACTTTGAAAAAGACCATTATTATACTATCTGCATTGACCTTATCCTTTGCAATGAACAGCCAAACGGCAGAAACCTTTTTAAACAAGGGGATTATTAAAGACAATAATCGTGACTATAGAGGTGCCATTGCCGATTATACCAAAGCGATTGAAATCAATCCTAAAATTACAGAAGCTTATTCCAATAGAGGATTGGCGCGTGAGAATTTACATGAATTCAAAGCTGCCTTTGCTGATTTCACTAGAGCTATTGAAATAAATCCAAAATATGCTGGAGCCTATTACAACAGGGGAATACTCAATTACAGAAGAAAAAACTATGATGATGCCATTGCTGATTACACCAAAGCAATTGAAATTAATCCAAAACTGTCGACTGCTTATGTAAATAGAGGTTTGGCGAAAGCTAAATTGGAGGACTATAAAGGTGCATTAAGCGATTATGATATTTGTATTCAAATCAATCCAAAATATGCTGAAGCATATACCAATCGAGGAATTGCAAAATATAAATTATTAGATTATGCAGGAGCAATTGTTGATTACAATAAAACAATAGAAATCAATCCTAGTATTGCAGAGGCTTATTCAAACAGAGGACTTGCCAAAACCAATCTGCAGGATTATGCTGGAGCCATTGCTGATTACAACATGGCTATTGAAATTAATCCTAAATTTACTGAAAAAAGTTCGTTTATAGAAGAGGCCAAATCCGGCGCACAAGCAGAAGTAGATGATAAAGCACTGGATGGAAAATCAAGTTTAGAGGATTCCAAAGCGATTGTATTGGTATCCAAAACTTCAAGTTCAGAAAAAAATGTATCGAAAGGAGATAACATCCAATACTATAATAGTGAAAATCTGGATGGAGTAAAAGCAGTGGATAATAATCCAAAATATGCACAAGCCTACGCCAATAGAAGGGGAATAAAAGATGCTAACACAAAAAACTTGTTTGATTCGATTGCAGTTTTTACTAAAAAACTAGAGTCAAACCCAAGAAATACAGAAGCATTTTTTGCCAGAGGAGCTGCAAAAAATAAGCTTCAAGATTATACCGGTGCAATAGCCGATTTCTCAAAAGCGATAGAGATTAATTCTAAAGTAGCCCTTTTTTATTTTAGTAGAGGGAGTGCAAAATTACACACCTATTACCAAGGTGCGGTGTCTGATTTCAGCAAGGCAATAGAGCTTAATGACCAGTACACGGACGCTTATGTCTTTAGAGGAAATGCGAAGCTCTATTTGGAAGATTACCAGGGAGCTATTGTGGATTATTCAAAAGCATTGGAAATCAATAGAGATGATGCATTTGCTTATAATAATAGGGGAATTGCAAAGTTCGAAATCGGACAAAAAGAGAGCGGATGTCTGGATTTAAGTAAGGCGGGAGAATTGGGATTTAAGGATGCATACAAAGTCATTGCTGAAAAATGCACGCAATACACTTCTTCTAAAAACAAAACAATTTCAAAGTCAAAGTTCGCTAAAAAGAAATAGTTCGCCAATAAATCAAAAGGATATGATTGGAGTGTTTTAAAGTTAAACGAGTAAATTCAACGCTTTTAATAAAATAAAATAAATATATTATTCATAATTTAAAAAATTAAATGTATTTTTACATGAATGTTTTTGATGTGAAATTATAATTAAAATACAAATACAAGAAGATGGAAGAAAATTCATTGCTAATGGAAGTTATTGCTAAAGCACAGACCTGGCTAGTAGGCAATTATAATGAAGAAACAAAGGCTGAGATACGTCGAATGTTAGATTCGGAAGATAAAACTGAACTGATCGAATCATTTTATCGCGATTTGGAATTTGGCACAGGTGGTTTGAGAGGAATCATGGGTGTTGGAACCAATCGAATTAATATTTATACTGTAGGTGCTGCCACTCAAGGTTTGAGTAATTATTTGAAAGCACAATTCCCAGATGTACCGCAAATTAGTGTGGTAATCGGTTATGACTGTCGTAACAACAGTAATTTGTTTGCTGATATTTCGGCTAATATATTCTCAGCCAATGGTATAAAAGTGTACCAATTTGAAAGCCTTAGACCAACACCAGAAGCCTCTTTTGCTATTCGTCATTTGGGTTGTCAAAGTGGCATCATCCTTACGGCCTCTCATAATCCAAAAGAATACAATGGCTACAAAGCGTATTGGAACGATGGTGGACAGATGATTGCACCACATGATGAGAACGTAATTACTGAGGTAATGAAAATCAAAAATGTAGATGAAATTAAATTTACAGGCAATCCGGCATTAATTGAAATCATAGGTGAAGAGATTGACAAAATCTATATCGAAAATATTAAAGGTATAACTTTATCTCCAGAATCAATTCAACGCAATAGCGATCTAAAGATTGTTTACACTCCGATTCATGGTACTGGTGTAGCCCTTATTCCACGTGCTTTACGTGCTTTTGGATTTACCAATATCATCAATGTTCCAGAACAAGATGTTACCAGTGGTGATTTCCCTACCGTAATTTCTCCAAATCCTGAAGAATCTGCTGCATTGGACATGGCTATTAAAAAAGCCATCGCTACAGATGCTGACTTGGTAATGGCTTCTGATCCTGACGCAGACCGATTGGGCGTTGCAGTTAAAAATGACAAAGGCGAATGGGTGTTGGTAAATGGTAACCAAACAGCATTGATATTTATCTATTATTTGATTCGTCGTTGGAAAGAATTGGGTAAAGTGGCTGGAAAAGAATATGTTGTTAAAACAATTGTAACAACAGAAATTATCAAGCAAATTGCGGAACGCAATGATGTTGAGTGTTTTGATGTATTTACAGGTTTTAAATGGATTGCCAATGTGATGCGTGAAAACGAAGGCATCAAAAATTACATTGGTGGCGGTGAAGAAAGCTACGGTTTCCTTCCTGAAGAGTTTGCTCGTGATAAAGATGCTGTATCTTCTTGTGCTTTAATGGCCGAAGTAACAGCATGGGCAAAAGACAATGGCAAAACCTTGTATGAATTACTTCAAGACATTTACGTAGAGTATGGTTACGGAAAAGAAAAAGGTATTTCTGTAGTACGCAAAGGGAAATCGGGTGCTGAGGAGATTGCACAGATTATGCGTGATTTTAGCACCAATCCTCCAAAGGAAATTGCTGGTTCTAAAGTAACGATCATCAAGGACTACGAAACATTGAAAATGACCAATACTGTAACAGGTGAAGTAAGTGATTTAGAAATGCCTTGTACTGCAAATGTATTGCAATACTTTACTGAAGATGGCACAAAAATTTCGGTTCGTCCTTCTGGAACAGAACCAAAAATCAAATTCTACGTAGAGGTACGTGGAAATATGAGCAGTCGTGCAGAATACGATGCTGCTGACGCTGCTGCTGACGCTAAAATTGAAGCGGTAAGGGTTTCTTTGGGAGGCTAAGATAAATGACAATTAATTAATATTTAACGATTAATGATAAATCAACCATTTATCATTAATCGTTTTTTTTATTAACAGTTAACCGTTAATTACTTTTTGAGTTCTTTGCGAGGAGTGACATCCTCCTTTCAGCCTATTCTAATTTACTGCCTACGACCTTCAATATTACAACTTCTATCCCTTGTGTTAAGATGATGAATGCACTAAACTTGCATTGTGTTTAAACCCTTTAATTGTAAAGGTGAATGACCCAGTATAAATGCTAGTTTTAGTAAATTATTCAT
>CANFFA010000163.1 GCA_947445425.1 Paludibacteraceae bacterium | reverse complement strand
GCAAATGTACAAAACTAATTCGGAAAGCAACACTTACAAAATGCTAAATTATTGAGTTCGTTTTAGTGTTTTGTAAACCATAGCCTTTGGGCACAGCTATTTTCTGGGAGGAATAAATCCCAGCATGACCACTAAAATAATAAGCTATGAAACAAGCTAATGCATAATATAATATATGTGTACCTCCAAATAGCTCCACTCCCATAATGGTGCATGCCAAAGGAGTATTGGTGGCGCCGGCAAAAACCGCAATAAAACCCAATGCTGCCAACAAATCAATAGGCGCCCCCATCCAAATTGCAAGTGTGTTTCCCAATGCAGCACCTATAAAAAATAATGGAGTTACTTCACCTCCTTTAAAGCCCATACCCAAGGTAATCACAGTAAAAATCAATTTCCACAACCAATCGAATGTATGCACTTCACCTAATTTAAAAGCATTAACAATACTTGAGCCCGCACCAGAAACCGTAGTAACACCTAATCCTAAAAAATCAGTACTGTCTAATACAAAAGTAAGGAGAATAATAAGAGATCCACCTACTAAAGGAATGAGGTATTTATTTGAAATGTACTGATGAGATAAAGACTTAATGCCATGTGAAATCTTTGAGAAAAAAGAACTTACCAAACCAAAAACAATTGCAGCAACAAGCACTTTAATGAGCAAAGAATAATCTAAGCGAAAGTATGGAAAAATAGGGGATGCTTGCTCGGTAAAAGCAATAGCATAATGTGTATGTTCTATTCCATAAGCCATGCAAACCATATCAGCCAATACAGCAGACAATAAACAGGGTAGCATAGCATCGTATTTAATACGTCCTATCGCCAAAACTTCCAGTGCAAAAATAGCACCTGCCAAAGGGGTGCCAAATACAGCACCAAAACCTGCAGCTATACCTGTCATCAATAAAATTCGGGTATCAGCAGCATTTAATTTTAATTTACCGGCAATCAATTGAGCTAAACTTCCCCCAATTTGAATAGCAGTTCCTTCTCTGCCTGCTGATCCGCCAAAAAGATGGGTGATGACCGTTGTCACTAAAATAAATGGTGCCATTCGAGTGGGTACGCCTCCACCCGGTTGGTGTATTTCATCCATAATGAGATTATTACCAGCACCTGCATTTTTACCCTTGAAACCATAGAGCCAAACTATAAAAACACCCGCAAAAGGAAGTAGGTATAACAGCCATTTATTCTCCCACCTTATATCTGTTACCATATCGAGTAAAAAAAGAAATAGTGCCACCATTGACCCGACAAAGAGGGCTACAGGCAAAACTAAAATGAACCATTTTAAACTATACTTTAAAATGGCAAGTTGTTCAAAACCAAATCTATTTTTTTCCATTCAAGAATTTTAAGGGTCAAAGATAACACATTTAAAAAGATGGAGTATCGCACATTTAGCTTTGTTTAATATAAATGGCTATTGTGAAACAACTTGTGGGGTAATAAAGTCAACTATTTTACTTATGTTTGCATTTATAAAAAAACAATCCTACCCATTAAGCACCATCCAATATGAGAATTCTATACGCAATACTACTCCTTTTTCTATTTCAACTCATCAATCTTACTGTATTTGCAGTACAAGCCTACCCCTACCCCATTTCAATCACCCAACCCGATGGAACTAGCTTGAACATCAGTTTAGTTGGAAATGAATTTCAACATTATCAGACCACGGAAGATGGCTTTCTACTACAACAAAATACAAAAGGATACTATACCTATGCCACTATCAATGCAATAGGTAAAATTGAATCCAGTGAAATCATTGCTAGTAATATAAAAAACAGAAATGCAAAAACTATTCAGTTTCTGAAAACAGTGCCTACTTCCGAACTGCTTCAAACCAAAACACAGGGCTTACAGAAAAGCAAAATGGCGTTAACTGAAAATAGGCCCCGAAGAGCATTTCCTGTAACTGGTAGTGCAAAGTCTTTAGTAATACTGGTCAATTTTTCAGACAATAGTTTTGTGACAGCAAGCCCTCAAACAGCTTTCAACAATTTATTGAACCAAGAAAATTATAGTGATAATGGTGGAACGGGTTCTGCTAGAGACTACTTTATGGCTAGCTCTTATGGGAAATTTTCACCCAATTTTGATGTAGTAGGCCCTTACACGCTACCACAAACCTTAGCACACTACGGAGCAAACGACGCTTCTGGTTATGATCTAGAGGCCCCGCTATTAATTGCAGATGCCTGTAGTGCAGCCAATACGGCTGGTCTTGATTTTACACAATATGATGTCGACAACAATGGTGTAATTGACAATGTATTCGTCTATTATGCAGGATACAATGAAGCGGAAGGTGGAGCTGCGAATACCATTTGGCCACACCGATGGACAGTGCAGCCAGGCTACAATTACAGCGGTACTACAGCGTCTGTTACATACGATGGTAAAGTTTTGGAAGACTACGCCTGTACTTCTGAATTGAAAACTAATAGTGGTAGCAATATGTGTGGCATTGGTACTTTCTGTCATGAGTTTGGCCATGTATTGGGTCTGCCCGATTATTACCATACTTCAGCAAATAAATCTACTTTAGGCACTTGGAGCATTATGTCATCCGGAAATTACAACAATGGTTCTCGTACCCCGCCAACCTACTCTGTCTTTGATCGATTCTTTTTAGGATATCTTAGCCCAGACCAATGCACAACAGCTTCAGACTTGAATTTAATCCCGATTTACCAAGGCAAAACTCAGCCTACAAATACAAATTATCAATGCTATGTTTTATCTGCCTCCACACATAATCTGATGGGTAATAATCCAAATCCAACGGAATACTTCATGCTTGAATACAGAAAAAAAACGGGATGGGATACTTACTTACCCGCTGAAGGAATGTGTATCTGGCACATAGATTACAATCAAACTGCGTGGGATGACAATTCACCAAATAATTACACGGGTGCTAGTGGTAGCCAAAGCCCGAGTAGTCATCTACGGGTCTACCTACAACCGCTCAGTGGATCAACTACAACGCCAGGTACAGCTTTTACAACTGGTAGCTTTACTCCCACCACTTGGGCAGGAACTGACATCAATCGTGCGATAACAGCCATTAATACAAGCAGTAGTGAGATCAGCTTTAAATTAATGGGAGGAACACCGGCTCCAACGCTTATGATAGGAAATATAGAAAATCAAATACATTTTCCAAACACAAAAATCAGCTGTACAAAAACCAAGACATTAAATATCAAAACCACCTCTATCATTAGTCATTTAAACCTTTTGATTACAGGTACGGATGCAAATTTATTCTCTGTATCAAGTCCAAGTCTTACTGATACATCAGCAAACGCAATTGAAGGAGTTGATATTACTATAAGTTACACGCCGACGTCTTCAGCAACGCACACAGCTATTTTAACCATTTCTGGTGGAGGAATTAATCCTAATAAGGTAATAACCTTATTAGGGGTAGGAATCTAAAAAACTACTTTATAACATACTAAAAAAGGTTTCCTCTAAATTGAGGAAACCTTTTTTATTTATGACTATTCTTAAACGAAAATTATCTTCTTCGGCTACTACCACTACTTTTAACACCCATAGCCTGTTTGGACCATTCACAAGTTTTACACTCTACACCGTACAATTGGTAAGAAAGGGTAAAATTAAAAGAGGCTATCATATCCTCGCTTTTAGAAAATCTACTGTGAACACCGTCTACATAATCAGATAAAATATAGTGGTACGCAAACTCTGCACCAACAGAAAAATTATTTGAAGCCCTATACTGGTATCCAATTCCAAAAGGTATAGTGGGCGCAATCTCTGTTCTTCTGACCATATCACCTTCATGACGATCATTGAAATCTCCAACAAATTCAGATTGACTCATCATCTGACCTATTCCGCCAAAAGCATATACCATGTGAGCTTTTCCCCTCACATCATAAGGACCCCCATACAATACAACCAAACCTTCAAGATCACCCTCAAGTACATATGCACTATACGACCAAGCCCTGTTAGTATTACGAGAACTTTGATCATCGCCTACAAAACGACCATAATTGATATTTGCTTTTACCCCAACATTACTTGGAAATATAACATGTGCGCCAAAACCATAGTAGGTGCGGGTATTTACTAGAGCCCAGTCAGTTGCACCCAACAATGACTTCGAATTAGAAGATCCCCCAATTTCACCAAAAAGATAAGAAGGACCAAATGCGGCAGCCATAAGCGATACGGTACCGTTAAATAGCACATCATTACCTCCTCGCTGACGTGAACTATAGGATGGACGACGTGTAGCAGCTTCCATGGAAGTAGCTAATATAAGTAGAAGTAACAGATACAGTAAAAATCGTTTCATGTTTCGATTATTTAACATTTACACAAATGTGTGTAGACAAAGATACAAATTATTTTTTAAATCCCTAAGTTTTCAATCGAAATTGGATAAATACCTACTAATATTTAGGAACAATTAAGTATCAGTTTCAAAAATGTTGATTTTCATCCTTCAGATTCTTAGCTTACCCCCCATAGTAAAAATGAAAACGAAATTAATTTATAATGATTTTAGATATTCGCTCAATAATTAAAACTGCTTCCACCTACAAATTCACGTAGCAATGAAGTCGGTGGTATTTCACTATCTTGAATGGGAACAAAATAATTTAAAAACTTTAGAAGCCTATGAGTTTCTGTATATTCATCGCAGTATTTAGGTACTTCTGCCAAAATTGGTTCAGCATGTTTTTTCAACACCGCTAACTCAAACAACAGAGCTGAATTGAACATCACATCGGCATTTTCCTGAAAAGGATAAATCCACTTTTCCTCACCACGTCTTACACTCGGCCAACGGGCAATGGTTTCACGAGCTGAATAATTTCGGTAACGATAGTCACGAATAATCCTACGCAACAAACGTGTGTCTGTAGTCGGTATCCAATTGTGATTATCAATAGAAATAGTAGTAAGGGCAGATACATAAATTTTAAAGCAAAAATCAGCGGGAATATCAGCCACTAATTCTGGATTTAAACCATGAATTCCTTCAATGACAAGAACATTTTCTGGGGATAATTTTAACTTATCAACCCTGGAAGAACGGGTTCCCGTTTCAAAATTAAATATTGGAATGTCCACCTCTTCACCATTAAATAATTGCTTTAAATGTTGATTAAACAATGGCAAATCCAATGCGTGTAAATGCTCAAAATCCCAATTACCATCCTCATCAAGTGGCGTATTGTCCCTGTCCACAAAGTAATTATCCAAAGAGAGCATTACTGGCTTCAAACCACTAACCATCAATTGAATAGAAAGACGCTTGCTAAATGTCGTTTTCCCGGAAGAAGAGGGACCAGAAATCAATACCAACTTAACTTGTGAGGATCTTTGTGCCACCATATCGGCAATATGACCCACTTTTTTCTCGTGCAATGCCTCAGATATTTTAATAAGATGAAAAGATTGTTTATTCCGACAGGCGGCATTAAACTCACCCACATTATTCATCCGCATAATTTTATTCCATCCCATGTACTCCTTAAAAATACCATACATTTTAGGTGAAGGGACCACCTCACCAATAAAGGTTGGAATGTGTCGATTAGGGACACAAAGAAGTAGGCCATCATAATAGGTAACAATATCAAACAGCTCTAAATAATCAGTAGAAGGAAGTAATACACCATTATAAAAATCTATATAATCATCCATTCTAAAGTAGCGACAATAGGGACTTCCTATAGACTCAAATAACGCAGCTTTATCCGTCTTTTGGTCTTGATTAAAAAACAAATCGACTACCTCAGTAGTCTGTTTTTCTTCTCTTATAATTTCTATCCCTTTGGAAATAATTAATTTAACGCGATCTTTAATTTTTGCAACAATCTCTTCGGTAATCGGCTCATTTAAATTCATCAATTGACAGTAATAGCCATTTGAAATTGGATGTTCAATATTCAAATCCACTGAAGGATAGAGCTCTGCAATGGCTTTTGACAAAACCATGCACAAAGTCCGAACATAAACACGCATCCCTGCAGGTGCCGCCATGTCAATAAAT
>CANFFA010000162.1 GCA_947445425.1 Paludibacteraceae bacterium | reverse complement strand
TCACTCAATTCACACCTTATCTTGAATGGCAAAAATAGGACGACAGTATTTCAGAACAAATCCAATTAAGTAACAAATACATGAAAAAGCCGTTTAAAAAATACTTTACCGGGTATTAATTCAAACTATCTATTAAATATAAAACTTTAACGCCCAGTCCTCCCTCCATATTTGCAAAATTGCACATCGGCGCAGGAAATTACTGGGATTTTGACAAAATTTGTATTGAGAAAGACTCAATTTGGGATTGATACAAATAAAATCATACACTAATTAATTGATAATAAAACAAGTAACTGATTTCGTAGAAAAAATATTACAATCACCCTTGCTAATTCCAAAATTTCAATTACCTTTGCACTCGCAAAACAAAAGTACCGGCTGCGTAGCTCAACTGAATAGAGTACCACACTACGGATGTGGGGGTTATAGGTTTGAATCCTATCGCGGTCACAAATTTTGAAAAACAACCCTCTATAATTAAACTTTATAGAGGGTTGTTTGTTTTTGAATGTGTACCAAAAATTTATCTGCTTACAATCCAAGATGAAAAAAGACAAATCAACTCCCAAAGAAAAAAAGCCAAGAAAACCCAGTGTATTTGCCACACTGAAACCCTACTCCAAAATGGTCACTGCACTCATCGCAATGGCAATCCTTGGAAACAGCGCCAACTTGTTAATCCCCAACATTATTGGTCGAACCATTGATTCATTCTCTACCAATAATTACAACATAGAAATCGTCCTGGTGGAGTTCCTTGCCGCCGCTTTGGCCATTTTCGTTTTCACAGTAGCACAAAATTATTTGCAAACCTATGCTTCCGAAAGGGTAGCAAAGGATTTGAGAACGCAACTATCTGATAAAATTTCTAGACAAAGCTATGCTTATGTGTTGAAATCAAATCCCTCCAAACTGCTCACCAACCTGACCTCAGACATTGATTCCATAAAAATGTTTGTTTCTCAGGCATTTATCATCATCATCTCTTCAGTATTTGTAATCATTGGAACCTGCATTTTTCTACTCATCCTCGACTGGCGTTTAGCTCTACCCATTATTGCAATTGTACCGATTATCGGTGGAACTTTCTTTGTAGTAATCAAGAAAGTGGGTGTACTCTTCAAACGCGGACGTGAAATTATTGATTCACTCAATAAAATCATCAATGAAAGCATTATGGGATCAGCTCTGATCCGTGTACTAAATTCTCAGCAACCAGAAACCCTCAGATTTTATGAAGCAAATGTTGAATCTAAAAACATTGGACTTTCTATACTACGCCTATTTACCATCCTAATTCCAGTGATCATGCTGGTTTCAAATGTCGGTGTAGTCACCATTCTTGCTTTGGGTGGTCATTTTGTCGTCAATGGAACCATGACTTTGGGTGATTTTGCAGCTTTTAACAGTTACTTGATGATGTTGATTTTCCCTATCCTGATGATCGGATTCATGAGCAACATCATTGCCCAAGCTTCTGCTTCTTATGGAAGGATCTGTGATGTACTAAATACGCCAGAAAACTCGGAAGGCGGAAAAATAGACACCGACATTAAAGGTGACATTCAATTAGAGGACGTCTCCTTATTTTACGATCAAAAACCCATCCTTAAAAACATCTCTTTCTCTGTAAAAGCAGGTAGTCACACTGCGATCATTGGGCCAACTGCCGCAGGAAAAAGTCAGCTATTGTACCTATTAACCAATTTAATAGAAGCCGATAGCGGAACCATTAAGTTTGATGGTATAGCGATGAAAGAATATACCAAAGAATTGTTTCACAGCAAAATAGGCTTTGTATTTCAAGACAGCGTAATTTTCAACATGAGCTTACGTGAAAACATTGCTTTCAATGATAAAGTGACGGAAGAGTCTTTGGAAAAAGCAATTGCCACAGCCGAACTAACAGAATTCATTGAAGCCCTTCCTGATAAATTAGAAACCATCGTTTCGGAACGCGGTACTAGTCTTTCTGGCGGTCAAAAACAGAGAATTATGTTGGCTAGAGCATTGGCAATAGATCCAAAAATCTTGTTCTTGGATGATTTCACTGCAAGGGTGGATCAGCAAACAGAGAAAAAGATTATCGGTAATCTATCCAAAAATTATCCCGATCTTACCTTGTTATCCGTAACTCAAAAAATCACCTCCATTAAAGATTTCGAACAAATCGTCCTCCTTATGGATGGTGAAGTGGTGGCCACTGGTACACACAAAGAGCTAAAAGTCAGCTCATCGGAATATGCACAAATTTACAATTCACAAAGAAGCACGCAGCACTATGAACTATAATTTGAACAAAGCTGAAGACAAGGCAGCACCTAAAACATCATCGCTCAAATCGCTCAAAAAATTAGTGATGCTAATCAGCCATGAGCGTAAAAACCTCATCATTGCATTCTCAGCCATCTTATTAAATGCTATACTAAATCTTGTGGGACCCTATCTTTTGGGGCATACCATTGACACGTATATACAAAACAAAGAGTACAATGGCGTACTGCTATTTTCAGGAATTCTGCTAGTGCTATATACCTTGGCCTTCTTTGTCAATTACATGCAAATGCGTTTGATGGGAAGTATTGGCCAAAGAATGTTATTTACTTTGCGCAATGCGGTATTTAACAAACTACAAGAACTACCCGTTGATTTTTTCAATCAAAACAAATCTGGTGATCTAATTTCTCGTATCAACAATGATACAGACAAAGTAAATATCTTTTTCTCACAATCTTTGATGCAATTTATTGGAAGCATCTTTACGATGACGGGAGCTGGTATTTTTCTGCTATGTATGAATCTTCCATTGGGTGTTGCGGTATTATTGCCAGCTTTATTCGTCTGGATACTAACCTTACTCTTATCCCCATGGGTGAAACGTAGAAATGCTGAGAGTTTGAAAAGTACGGGTGAATTAAGTGCTGAGATTCAAGAGAGTTTGGCCAATTTGAAAGTGATTATTGCTTTCGATAGACGTGATTATTTTAGAAAACGTTTTGAGGAAGTAAATCAAGACAATTATTCAAAATCAATAAAAGCGGGTATTGCCAACAATACTTTTATGCCCATCTATACTTTTGCTGCCAATTTAGGGCAATTGATCGTATTGATATTGGGAATCTATTTAATTGTAAAAGGCAATTTCACATTGGGACTATTGATCAGTTTCATTGCTTATGTAAATAATTTTTACAATCCTTTGCGACAATTGGCTGCTTTGTGGGCAAACTTCCAAGTAGCAATGGCAGGTTGGGATAGAATTTCTCAACTTTTATCTCTAGAAAACAATTTAAACATTGCTGAAAGTACAGCTTGTGTAACCAGTAATTCTTATTTGACCTTTAGAAATGTATCATTCAAGTACAGTGATAACAAAGAAGTACTTCACAAAGTAAGTTTTGACTTAGAACGTGGTAAGACTTATGCGTTTGTAGGACCTACAGGGGGTGGAAAAACGACTACCGCTTCACTGATCGCTAGGCTTTATGATTCCACCAAGGGGAGAGTGATTTTAGATGGTAAAGATATTCGTTCCTATACTCCAGCAGAAAGAAGTCAAAAGATAGGCTTTATTCTTCAAGAGCCCATCTTATTTTCGGGTACGGTGAGGGAAAATATCCTTTATGGCAATAGTGAATATCAAAATTACAGCAATGAACAATTAGAAAAAATAATTTCAGAAGCTGGACTTGAAAGCTTACTGGAAAGATTCGACGAAGGTCTTGACACACAAGCGAGTAGCGAGGGGATTAGTTTGGGTCAAAAGCAATTAATTGCGTTTATGCGTGCTGTATTGCGCAAGCCGGAATTGTTAATTTTAGATGAAGCTACTGCCAATATAGATACAATGACCGAACAGTTATTGGACAAAATCCTCAAAAAACTACCGGCAACTACCACTCGCGTAATTATTGCCCACAGATTAAATACGATTGAAAATGCAGATGAAATCTTCTTTGTCAATATGGGGAAAGTAATTCCGGCTGGATCTTTAAGCGATGCAGTAGCCCTACTGATGAATGAAAAAAGTGAAAGTTAAATAACTTCATAGAATGAAGAACAACTCCTCCAAGCCTTTTATTGTAAAGCTTGGGGGAGTTTGTTTTTCAAAGCTTCTCCCGCTAGGATTAAAGTAAACTTGATCAATTCCTGCATTCTGAGCTCCTATCACATCAGCATGAAAGCTATCTCCAATCATCAGAACCTCTTCAGCAACAGCATTATTCAACTGCAAAGCATATTCATAGATTGCTTTGTCAGGCTTTAAAGCGTTAGCCGATTGTGAGAAAACCAAATGTGAAAAATAATGCTCAATACCAGCACTTTTCATTTTTCGCAACTGAACGTCTATAAAACCATTGGAGACTAAAGTGAGTGGATATTTTGGAAAAAGGTAATCTAAAAGCTCTTTTGCATGCGGAATTAAAATTGTTTTTGTAGAGATGGTTTCCAAAAACTCAACTGATATTTCTGCCGCCAAACTCACATTATCTACGCCAACTTCCACAAAAGGATAAAGAAAACGCTCCAGATTTAAGAATTCTTTCGTCACCAATCGCTTCGAATACAATTCCCACAACTCCAAATTTCGCTTGCTATACAGTTGAAAATACTGCTCAAAATTCTCAAAAAACTGAGCCAGATAACGCTGCTCATAAATCTCCGTTAAAAGCGAACGTGCATTACTATGGAAATCCCACAATGTATCGTCCAAGTCAATAAAAACGTATTTGTAAGTCATTTTAGATGGAGTTAAAACGTGAATACTTAGATTGAAGAGATAAACACATACAATTGGAACTTTTTGTTTCAATCACAAAGGTAAAAATTAATCGACATTAAGACAACTATAAATCAATTCTTTAGATCTAGTTTATTCAACACTTTCAAATTATAAATTTAAGTTTAAATTAATTATAAGTTAATTTTATTTACCTTTGCACTAAAATATGAAAATCTATGTTAAAATGAAAACTCCCCAAATAATTCGCTTTCTGCTTGTGATAGGTTTTTCATCCCTCTTTTCATCTTGCGCCCTAAATTATTATTATACCTACCAACCTTCAAATGTTGGTACGGGAAAGGCAGTATTTAAACCCGCCTACCCTACTGAAAAGACTTTCGTTTTACTTAACGATTCCCTAATTATCGACAATAAATTCGTTAAATCTATTACGTTCGAAAATCTCCCAGAAGGCAAGTATGAACTCCATTATATGAGTTCCAATTTCGCTTATAAAGATAAATTAGATCAACGCATCATCTTTGATATTCAGCAGGGAAAGCTTCTCAATCAAATCATTACGCTTCCGCCATTCAGTACGGGATACTGGGTCTATAATGGTGTTATGCTAGGCGGTCTTTTAATTTATTATCTATTTCAAAACAGTTATTAATCTTCAGTTAAACATGAGGACGATGCATAATAAATTCCTGCTTCCATTCTGTCTGTTTTTCCTAGTATTTTTAAGTTGTGAAGATAAGAATACAGATCCATTGTCATCAGAGTATTTGTATATAAATAATCACACTGACACAACTATATATGTAGATTATGGTCATCAATATGATTCTACAATATACTACCTAAGCCCAAATCTAGACTCAATTAGGCCTAATGAATATACAATAAAAGGATTTCCAAAATCTCCAGATAGGCTATGGATGGAACTTTCGAAATTTGAGCAATTTGTTTCAAAGTTTAAAATCTATCAATTAGAGGGTAAGGATACTATTTTTCTAAATTCCAATTTTTACTCCTCTAAAAATCAGTGGGATTCTGAATTTATTAGAGAAACAGGCAGTAGTCTATATTCCAGATCCTCTTCCACTTTTAAAATTACGATTAATTACGTTCTGACTGTAGAACCCAAAATGTTTGATAAATAAATTATTTAATATGAGGTATTTAATATTCCTATTGCCATTTGTTTTACAATCTTGTGGGACTTATTTTTATCTTCCTACCAAGCAAACAGTAATGGTTTTTGAAGAAAAAGGGGATGCTGTTTTATCAGGAAATAAAGGTCTCTTTTTTTTGCAGTCAGGCATTTCAGCTGGATACGCCTTTACCGATCATTTGGGTGTTTATTCCAGTTTTAAT
>CANFFA010000161.1 GCA_947445425.1 Paludibacteraceae bacterium | reverse complement strand
TATTTTTAAAGCTCATCACTTCACCAATTTGTAGCGTGATAATGCCTTTTACTCCCTTTTTGCAAAAGTAATGCTCACTTTTACTATTCCCAACTGGCTTTAACCCCGTAAATCTCAGAAAACAGTTGAGCCATATTCTGTCCTCTTCCATTCCTGCCACTTGCAGTTTTGCCACATACAGCATTTGCTTTTCAGTCATCTCGCCCCAATTGCTAGGGGCTGTAAGTGCTACTTTTTCCATGCTCTTAGAAAAAATAGACCGGATCACTTTGTTTATTCACATATTTGGGTGCAATTTTAAGTGCATATTCTGCGCTTGCTGCATAGGTCGGATATTTGTCAATCTGTTTTTCCAATTGGTAAGCAATTTGATTGAGTAGCTTTTTCACATCGTTCTGTGAATTTTCCTTTTCTTCGATTGCTCGACACAAAACCTCTTTGCAATTGTACAATAGCAGTCTATTATCTGTTGTGAGTGAATTGGTTCTGTTTTGAAGAATCAATTCATCAAATAAATCTTGACTGATAACAGGCGATAATACAGTTGTTTGAGCCGTCACCATTTTGTTTTTTGACAAAATGAAGGCTTTTCTTTTAAAACTAGCAATAGAATTGTCACCGCTGTACTCGGCAAAGTCAATTCCTGTAAGAAACAAACAGTTAGTCAATTGCTCGAATTGGCTGAACTTTGACCACTCCGTTAGTGCAGAGCCATCACCCATTACTTTGAAAATAAGCATATCAATGGCACTGTCCAACTGCTGTTCGCACTGTGCCATTAATCGTTCCACCCTCTCTTTGCTTGCCGGAGCCACGTTGGCATTGCTCACCACTCCAAAACCATTTGGGGTTTGGATAAGGTCTACAAACGGGATGGCCTCTCGGTAGGCTCTAAAGGCGATGATGTTGGACAAGGCACTTTTCAAATTGTTTGCATCGTCCGTAATTGCTGTGATATAATTGTACAAATCGCTACCTGTGAGGGTTGATATTATAAAATCATCGGCGGCCAACACAAATGGCTCAATGGCTTCCCACTCTGTGCCTTGGGCTGTGGGTATCGAAAGCACAAAATCCTCTATTGAATTAATTATCTGCATTTTGTTGGTTGCTAGTTATCGGTTGCGCATCTGTTTTTTTATCCAAAGTAGTTAGCATCATAAACGGAATGTCAAATTCCACCTCATCCCAGGCATTGTAATTCTTAATCACAAAATACGGTTCAAGCAGAATGTCTTTCACTGCCTTTTCAAGCCCTTGTTTCATTGTGAATAATTCCCTAATGTTACTTCCATTCATGTTACTGCTACTCTTGCCAGGCGTTGCACCAATCATTGAAGGGTGATTGCCTTGTGCATAACAGGCCATGCTTGCACCCTCTTCCACATCGGCAATATAGTCCCCACCCTCTTTGTCCTTGTTGATGACATTAATACGAATCATGGAATGTTCCGTCCCATGTGGATCGGTATAAAATCCGGTAAACCAAACCTTGCCAGCATTGGCCACACCCGAAAGGAAGGATTTGATATTCTCCTTTTCCAAATTGATACGGGCAAGCATCTTTTCGGGGTCAGTGATACTCTCCTTCTCGCAAAGGATATCCCAGTACTTGGCATCTATCTCCACTTGATAGCGAATGACCAGCCCATTTGTAAACTTGGCTTTCTTGGCAACGGGTATGAGTTGTTTGATATCGTACCAACCACTGTTGAAAATCGACCAGTAGTAAGGAAACGGATAATATTTATTTCCAGGAATCGGAATTTTATTTACCATTGCAAACTTGCGTGTTTTGGTTGGCGGTTGGTTTTTACCGCTTTCATTGGGGATTTTCCCCATGCGAACCATCAAATCACCCAATGGGTCGTCACAATCGAGCAGTTCTAAATCCTCCCGAACTTCTGCCTTTGGTGTACCATTTTCCCAATTGCCATAAAAAACGTGTTCAATGGTTCCGGTCTGCGGATTGCATGTTTCAAAGCGACAATACAGAGCGTCTTTATGGCGAAGCTTCACAATTTTATTACCATCTCCACTGAGGATTAATACCGACACAGAAAAGAAAAAGTGCTTTATATCTGTTTGCTGTTCAAATAGGTATTTACTGGCCCTGTTGTATTTGAAAAAGTCCAGAACTTCGGGATTTGTCACCGCTGAACCATCTGCGTTTTTATAAATCAAACCATTGGAATAGGCAGCCTGAATGTTGAAATACATATTACTGCTCATGACCTCATCTTTTCGAATCAGCTCTAGTATTTCGTTAGGCCGCAAATTGGAATCTCCCCACGGCACGAATCCGCGCAGAGCAGGTGCATCGGGCAATCTCAAGGGAACAAGGTCGTCTGTATCAAAAACGGTCACCCCTTGATTCAAATGCTCTATCGCTTTTTTGCCCTCAACATTGATATCTATCTCATACACTTGTATATCTCTCATTGTTTAAATATAAATTTCCTCATCGTTAATTTCGAAAATACAAATCACTTTTACCTTTCTTATTTCTCTACTCTCTGTAAATAAGAGTGTTGCCGTATTACTTGCATGATGACTACTGGTGCAAACCACATCCTTGTAAATCAGAATATCACCATTCTTTTTCCAGAGCTTGCAAGAAAAAGGTGTTTTATTGTCACGCAAAATTTTGTGCAGGGTTGATAGGTGTATCATTCAAATTGAGGGCTAAAGTTTTTCTCGAAAATGGTGTCATTGGAATTCCTAAACTGCAAATGATTATTGTTTGAGGGTCTAAAAGTAAAATTGAATGATTGCAATTTATTCTCGGTGGATTCTACTTTCTCAATCCCCACCAATGTAATTTGTTCGTTGGTGTCTACAATAGCCACATCATTACTGCATACCAAATCATCCAGCCAATCCATTTCAGCATCCGATAAAAAACCTGTATTGATAGTTTTTTCGGATACAAAGTTCTGCGTGATTTTTCGGTAATGGCTTGCTATATTGGCTTGGTTGTATTCCGCCGACTTTTTATTCTCAATTTTCCCTGTTGCAGTGAATGTTTCACGAACGCCAATACAGTTGATAAATGAAAATTGAATTGAATTTCGTGGGTTTGATTCATCTAGTAAGAAAGCATACACTGAACTCTGAAAATTGGTGCCTGTGAGCCAAATGTGGTATTGAAAAACTCTGGTTTCCAATGGCAACCCCCATTGTGAAAGCAAATCATTGATTGATGCCGTAAATGTCCAAATGTTATCAGGTCGGCTTGTCAAAGTTCTGGCGACAATTTCCGATTCAACAATAGTATTGTTCTGCAGTATGAATAGTTTACAATGGATATCGATTGCTCCATAAGATTGAAACTGCAAAAAAGATAGATATTCAGTCCTTCCCTTTGCTGTTCTTTTTTCTCTGAATGAACGGGTTAGAAAGTTTTTGGAACACCAGGATAATGCATCTACCGAAATTTCGGCATCGCACTTTATTACACCAAAGGTGGTAGTGTGTTCTTCTGCTCCTTGTGTGATTTTTGCACTAAACGTACCCATTAGATTTTCAGATCTTTCATCGTCCCACGGGATTAAATATCGTGGGGTAAGGTATTTTTCAAATATGCTACCAACTTCCCGAATTCGAATTGAATTATTGGCATCGAACATGTATTTCTCGGTGAGAATGACTTCAGTACCTTTTTTGAGTTCCAACAAAACAGAAGTCTCCGTTCCCGATTTTGTCAGAATAATATCGGGGACGGCTTTTGAAAAATAGGTGCTGCCGTTAGTCGGTTCTTGGTTGATGGTCATAAAAAAAGCCTTTGGGTTTCATTTGCTATGCAAAGAAACGCCAAAGGCGATGGGGGAAAAAAGACAAGGGAAAGTATTGAAATTTTCGCAAACTACTTTATCAGATTATTGATTTAATAAATAAAGTACAGAAAATGTACGAAAAAGAACAAAAAGAAATTGCTCATAATTTATTTAACTACCGTTTTTGTACATGTTGATTTTACTGTTACCGTTAAAGTACCAAAACCATAAACGTATTGACTAGAAGTAGCAGTGCTAGTTAAGCTGGTAACAACATCTTCCGCTTCCTTTGTGGTGAGTCCATTTTTAGTTACAGTTGTTGTCGTTGTTTGAGGATAACCGGTAACAGAAGGACTTGCCGAAGTAGTTGTTTTTACCGTGAAAAGCCAATTAGCAGTTCCAATGAGAGGACCACTTGAGTCGGAACATGCAAATAATGACAATGATAGAAGTAAAACAAATGTAGATTTCTTGAAAAATGTTTTCATACTGTTACTTTTTTGAATGATTTATTAGTTACATAAATAAAGTACAAAGTAACAGCGATAAATTGACAACTTATGACACTGATAAAATAATGTGATTTTAAAACAAAATAACTTCGCCAAGTATTTCTCTGACGAAGTTATTACGTTTGTTAAAGGCTTAAAATCATTATTCTATAGTTGCACCTTGGCCAAAATTCAGGTTTGTAAATTTGGTTTTAAATACACGATGACTCCCACTTGACTCTCTGGGTGTGCTTCGGCTGAAAGTTGATTTATTCGCACTTCAAAAAGCTGATTATAGCCTAATTCTAAAAACTTATTGATCTCTTTATTTTCTCCTCTAGGTATAAAACCAAGTTTGTACTCACCAAAATAAATGGCAACGGCATAGGGATCAAATTTATTTTCACTTTCGCGCACAATGGTAAGTTCAGTGCCAATTTTCAAATCTTTAAAAGCAATGCAACCCTCCCAATAGGAAAATCCAGCAATGTGGAAAGTTGTGAAATGTCTGATGTTTGTTTTCATACCGTTTGATTTTTGTGATTTAATTACAGCACAAAGAAACGGTATCAAATTGACAACTTATGACAATGAAAATTTACTTTTAATTTTTTGTAGGTTCATGCAAATGTATTTCTCAAATTCTGGTGAATCAACTATTTCAATATCATCCAATAAACCCATCACAAATCTACCAACACCATCGAATGAACAAACCTCAGTTTCTAGCAACCACTGATTATTAGATTGCTTTTGAAGCTGTTGGACGGCAAGTGGGAACTCTTCAATTAGTAAATTAGCAGAACGAAGTCCCAATTTTAATTTTATGGAGTTTCTTTCTTTGTTGTTCATTCTGAAAATATCAATATAGCCCGATTTGTGACTCTCTTCAAACCTCCACTCTTCAGGCAATACTTCCACAGAACCAATGCGAGAAACTTTGAAAAGTTTGTTGGTGTGATCTTGTGGAGAATAACACCATACCTGTACATAGTTGGTTGTAAACGCATAGGCCTCCACACGGCGGTCGCGAACATCGTTTCCATGTGCGGAGGAGTAATTGTGGAGTATTACGGGTCGTTTGTTTTCAATTGCCTCCACCAACTGTTGAACATTTCTTCCATTTTTACCACTGACAATGGTTTCAGCAAGTATGTTGTAGTTGTAAACGGTATAAAGTTTCTTTTTGAGGTTTTGTTTGAGTAGGTTGTTTTCGTCGATATTCTCAATCGCAGATTTCAAAATGAAGGCTTCCTCTTCAGTAAAGTGAATCAACTCACTAATATCTTTAAAATAAGGCGATGAGGTATCGAGCTTTATGAAATTATCTGTCTTTTTTATCACAAAGCCAGCTTCACGAAACGTGTCAATATAGCGATAAACTGAACGTTGTGAAATGGCAAGTTTCCCTGCAATTTCATCCACTGTTAATGAATTATTTGCAGTAAGCATTTTCATTAAACGAAGTAAACGTTCTAGTTTTGGTTGATCCATATTGAAATTTATATCTTGTAGATTGAAAAGTTGTTTAAATAATATCCAACGAGATTTGGAACAAATACAACCATAATTACCTGTAATGTAGCTGCTTACAACACCTCTCCTTTTGGATGATATTCCACTATTTCGCCAAGGTGATATACAACACACCAACATGTACTTATACCATCCGGAGAAGATATATCATCACTTATATTTTCGTCATATGTAAACCTCATTATATTACCATCATCATCCATTGCTGGCTCAAAAGATATTGCTTTTACTGCAACAATAGCCCATGCACGGTTTTTATTATACCCAACAGCCAGTTTCAGATAAGCATAAGGACGTGGATAAAATGGGAAATACCCAT
>CANFFA010000160.1 GCA_947445425.1 Paludibacteraceae bacterium | reverse complement strand
GGATTCTATCAAAAAATGGATTCTTAGAAGTACAGCTAATTGGAATTCCGTAGATACTTGAACAACCTGGCATGAGATTGAGCTCCTTCACCACTCTGCCAACTGAGAACATCACACGACTGTCGACCCGATGATCAGCAGCCACAGAGCAAGCTGACCCAATGGCAATTCCAACATCCAAAGTATTGATGGCACAAGGCACGTTTGGGAATTTCACTTTTTCCCTACAAGTATCAAAACCGCAATAGCCACAATTGGCATTGTGCATTTTACCTTTGGTTCCAATGAGAACAACTACCTCAGCATGAAGAATATTCTCCGCATCCCGCTCAACGAATGTAAGGCCTGATGTTGAGGCATATTCAAACATCGCTTTGGAGAGCATTTCAATGGTATCGCCAGTGGCAGTGACCACTTCTATGATATCTAAGCCTTTACCTTTCGGAGCAGTGCGTGCGGCTGTCATCATTTCGTTGGCAACTTGAAGTAGTCGTTCGGTGCGGGTAGTACGTTCGTTTATGAGCATGGTATTCATTTGATTTGAAATTTCGTAAGTATTACAGAATTAAGCTAAAAAATCTGCAACTTTATTTTGCAATACATCAGCCAAAACAGCATTGGTGGCAACCATCTCTTTTCCAAAAAGATATTGATCACCGCCTTTGAAATCAGTAACAACCCCACCAGCTTCTTTTATAATGACAGCACCTGCCGCCACATCCCAAGCTTTTAAATCGTATTCAAAAAAAGCATCAAACCGACCACAAGCCACATAAGCCAAATCGGTGGCAGCAGAGCCCAAACGTCTAACCCCACGGGAATCTGTCATTGCCCATTTTAGTAATTCCAAATAAGCATCCAGTTGTTCAAAATTGGAATAAGGAAAACCTGTTGCCAACAATGCATCGTGAATATCTCCACGTTTTGATACATGAATAGGATTCCCATTCAAATAAGCTCCACCATTTTTCCATGCATAGAAACATTCATCGTGCCCCACTTCATAAACTACACCCAAAACCAATTCATTATAATCCAATAGTCCTATGCTGACTGCATAAATCGGTAGGCCTTGAATATAATTAGTAGTTCCATCCAAAGGGTCAATTACCCAATTGAATCGCTCCCCTTTTATATTATTGGTACCTTCTTCGGCAATAAAGCCTGATTCAGGAAGCAAGGCTTGTAAGGCAGCAATGATCTGTTCCTCAGATGCTTTGTCGACATAACTCACCAAATCATGCAGGCCTTTGATTTCAATTTTAGAATCATCAAAACTTTTACGTTCCTCTGCCATGAATTTACCGGCAGAACGGGCAATTTCACAGGTAGCGAGGGTGAGCTGTTGGTAGGTTGTGGTCATGTTTATTGTTTGATGGAATTTATTTTTTCAGTCCAGCTATCCCCTCTTTCAAAGAAGCAATTTTACTTTCGGCATCCGCCTGTTTTTTGCGCTCAGCATCTACTACTTCAGCTTTGGCATTGGCCACAAATTTTTCATTGCCCAATTTTTTCATAACAGAAGAGATAAAGCCTTCGTAGTATAAAATATCAGCTTCCATTTTTGCAATTTCTTCTTCTGCATTGATCAGGCTTCCCATCGGAATGGAGAATTCGGTGGTTCCTACCAAAAATGAAATAGAACCGGCTGCTTTATCAACAACAGTCTGAATAGAATCTAGATTACCCATTTTAGTGATAATAGCATCAAATTCAGCATTATGAGCACCAATAATCTGTAAGCCTAAACTCTCTTTGTTTGGGATATTTTTCTGCAAACGAATGGTACGAATTCCTGCAATAATCTCTTTGGCATATTCAAAATCAACAATCAATTTCTCATCTACTTCCTTAGCTTTAGGCATCATCTCAACCATGATACTCTCACCATCTACGCGCTCTTCCATGGCTTGCCAAAGTTCTTCGGTGATAAATGGCATAAAAGGATGTAATACTTTCAACAAAGTATCGAAGAATCCAAGAGTCGCTTCATAAGTAAGTTTATCAATGGGCTGTTGATAAGCCGGTTTGGCCATTTCTAAATACCAAGCTGAGAATTCATCCCAGAACAGTTTATATACTGCCATTAATGCTTCAGACAAACGATATTTTGCAAATAGGTCATCTATTTCCAATAAGGTTTTACTCAATTGAGACTCAAACCATTTTACAGCCATACGAGCCGATTCTGGTTGTGCAATATCCGCTACTTCCCATCCTTTTACCAAACGGAATGCATTCCAAATTTTGTTATTGAAATTACGGCCTTGCTCGCAAAGTGAGTCATCATAAGGTAAATCGTTACCAGCAGGTGAAGTGAGCATCATCCCCAAACGTACAGCATCTGCACCAAAATGTGCAATTAAATCCAAAGGATCAGGTGAGTTACCCAAGGATTTGGACATCTTGCGACCCAACTTATCACGCACGATACCAGTCAAATAAACATTTTTGAATGGTAATTCATTATTGTATTCGTAACCTGCCACAATCATACGGGCCACCCAAAAGAATAGAATCTCAGGAGCCGTCACCAAATCATTGGTAGGATAGTAGTAATTAATTTCTTCGTTTTCTGGATTGTTAATACCATCAAATACTGAAATTGGCCACAACCAAGAAGAGAACCAAGTATCCAAACAATCCTCGTCCTGACGTAAATCGTCAATTGTAATTGGATAATTTACAGTCAACAAAGCTTTTTGAAAAGCTTCCTCTTTCGATTCCGCTACCACAAAACCACCTTGCGGTAGGAAATAAGCCGGAATACGATGTCCCCACCAAAGTTGACGAGAAATACACCAATCTTTGACATTTTCCATCCAATGGCGGTAGGTGTTTTTGAATTTAGGTGGATAGAGTTTGATGTCGTCATTCATGACTGCATCTAGAGCAGGTTTTGCCAACTCTTCCATTTTCAAGAACCATTGCATAGATAGCTTAGGCTCAATTACGGCATCAGTACGCTCCGAGAATCCAACTTTATTAGTATATGCTTCAGTCTTTTCAAGTAGACCAGCCGCCTCTAAGTCTTTTTCTATTTGAGTACGTACTTCGAATCTATCCATGCCGGCATATTGCGCACCATTTTCATTCAAAGTACCATTATCATTGAAAATATCGATGGAAGGTAAATTGTATTTTTCACCCAACATATAATCATTCACATCGTGAGCTGGAGTAACTTTCAAGCAACCGGTACCAAATTCAATGTCTACATAATCATCTTCAATGACAGGAATTACACGATTGATCAAAGGAACAATTACCTTCTTACCCTTCAAATGTGCATTTTTCGGATCATTGGGATTGATACACATGGCAGTATCTCCCATGATGGTTTCAGGGCGGGTAGTTGCTACAATAGCATATCCATCTTCGCCTTCTATTTTATATTTTAGGTAAAACAATTTACCTTGTTGTTCTTTAAAAATAACCTCTTCGTCCGACAAAGCTGTCAATGCTTTAGGATCCCAGTTCACCATTCGTACCCCACGATAAACTTTACCCTTGTTATGCAAATCGCAGAATACTTTGATCACACTTTCTGAACGCACTTCATCCATGGTAAAGGCAGTACGATCCCAATCGCAAGAAGCACCCAATTTTTTCAGCTGCTCCAAAATAATTCCGCCGTGTTTGTGCGTCCACTCCCAAGCATGTTCCAAAAACTCTTCACGGCTTAAGTCTGTTTTAGCAATCCCTTCTGCGGCCAATTTCGCTACGACTTTTGCCTCAGTTGCGATAGAAGCGTGATCTGTACCTGGTACCCAGCAAGCATTTTTCCCCATCATGCGGGCACGACGCACCAAAATGTCTTGGATCGAGTTATTCAGCATATGTCCCATGTGCAACACACCAGTCACATTTGGTGGTGGGATAACAATGGTATAGGCTTCACGGCCATCAGGTTTTGAGGTAAAAAAACCTTTGTCTAACCAATATTGATACCATTTTGACTCAATTTCATTCGGATTGTACTTGCTTGCGAGTTCCATATTTTTAATTTACAATTTTTTAATTTACAATTTAATGACGCTATATAAAGAATATAAATCAACTGATTAGTAGCTCTTTATATTCATATATTATTTCTTGAAATTGAAGTGCAAAGATACGAAAAAATGGCGTTTAAAAGTCAAGGTGGGTGGGAAATGGGCTGCAATTTTAATGCAAAATAAGGGGAGTAGAAAAATGTGATTATCTTTGTGGCAGTATTTAAACTCAAAAAAAAAGAATCAAAATGAAGAGAATAATCAACACACCCAATGCACCAGCTGCCATTGGACCTTACAGCCAAGCGGTAGAAGCAAACGGAACCTTGTATATTTCAGGACAATTGCCTATCAATCCAAGTGTAGGAAAAATTGAAGCGGAAGATATTACTGGTCAAACCAAACAGGTTTTGGCAAATATCGGTGCCATTTTAAAAGAGGCAGGATATACTTATGCAGACGTAGTAAAAACAACTGTTTTCATGGCGGATTTAGCTGATTTTGCAGCAATGAATGAGGTTTATAAAACGGCATATCAAACTGAATGTCCTGCACGTTCTACTTTTGCGGTAAAGGCTTTACCGATGGGGGCCTTGGTGGAAATTGAAACGGTGGCGGTGAAGTAAAAATGTGCCAATAAGATAATATGCCAATTTGCCAATGAAAAAACATGCTATTGAAAGAGGATTCTAGCATCAGACCAATTGGCACATTGGAATAGTTGTCTTTGACCGCAAACATACTGATTTTAAACCACTCCTTCGTTTTTAACAGAAAAGAGACACTCTTTAGAATGTCTCTTTTCTCTCCTGACTCCTTATGCCTTATAGGTAAGCGGATATTTTTCGGGATGGATAATGCTATCAATTTCAAGGTCTACATCCAGTGCTTCCCATCTTAAATCATCATCACCAACCATCTTTACATTCATCACATCAGACACCTTTGCGTCCTTAAACCAAGGGTATTGTGAATATGGAAGAAAGTAATCTCCCATCGGTATGGATATGAGCATCCCATTAGCCGTAACAACAAGCACTTTAGCGAAGGTGTTTGCTGAATTTTGATTTAAAGTCTTCTTCATTTTGTTTAATTATTTTTTCTATTTTAGATAGTTCGTGTTCCTTAAAACCTTTATTTTCGGCCAATTCGACTACTGGTTCAAGCCAAAATTTCGCCTTGTTTCCGTCTTTTAGAATATGAATATGGCTTCTATCCTCTTCCCTTGAATAAATTTTAAATTCAAACCCTCCTTGCTCTAAAAATTTCGGACTCATTTTGTTCTGTTTTAATTGGCGCAGCAAAGATAACAAGCTTTTGCCTTTCTGAGAGATTTTTTTTGTTTGTTTTTGTGATTATCATCCCCATATACATACCAATTCAACACCCACTCTCTACGATTCTCAGATTCGTCTAGCTGCAAAGTGCGAAGGAACTACTTGCTAATACACTTCATAAAGACTGTCCTATCGGAGATATGCATATGCAGATGTTGCAAAGTGAACTGTTTTTGTGGTTGATTTAGCTGACTTTCAGCAATGAATGAGGTATATCAAACCGAGTGTCCAGCACGTTCTACTTTTGCGGTAAAGGCTTTGCCTATGGGAGCCTTTGTGGAGATTGAGACTGTGGCGGTGAAATAAGAAATGTGCCAATTTGCCAATAAAATAATGTGCTAATAAAAAAGCAGCTCCTGACTACCCTCAATTGGCAAATTGGCATATTATTTTATTGGCAAATTAGAAACGCATTCCCCGCAGCATCTCCCCGATCTCCATACGCTTCTTCCCTGCAGCTTGAACATATTTTAAAACCAGGAATCCATCACTGAGTGCGATTTTTGCAAACTTCTTTCCATCGGTAATTATTGAGCCAATTTCAAATTCATGACTTTCTATTTCAATATCTGTTTCATAGACCTTTAGAACCATCTTTTCTGTTTGATTAGGGAACAAAAGCTCTACCCAAGCAGCAGGATGTGGGGATAATCCGCGTACGAAATTATGAATACGCAAGACATCCCAACTGAGGTCAATTTGACAAGTCTCTTTGAATAGTTTTGGAGCTGATTTTAATTGTTGGTTGGCTAGGATAAATTGGGATTGATCAATGGCGTCTATCTTTCCTTCAACTAAT
>CANFFA010000159.1 GCA_947445425.1 Paludibacteraceae bacterium | reverse complement strand
AAGTCTTTACAAATCCAATAATCCCTCAGGAAGTTGAACGTAGATAATTTTCTTTTCGTGATCTATCTCTTTTATATACTCTTCACCAGCTGGAATTAATAATTCATCATTGGGTTTCTGAATTACGAATAGTATATTTTCGGTTGTTTTATCCACTTCAGAGATGACTCCAATTAAACCTTTTTCGTTATCTATCAAGCTAAATCCAGCAAAATAATCAACTTCTATTTCATTATCCTCCACTTTTTCCAAAAAACTTTTTGGTAGATGGATTTTTAAACCAAAGAAAGATCGTGCTTGCTCCTCGGTTTTAATTCCTTCCAATTTTAATAAACCAGTGGTACTACCTTTAAATCGAAATTCCTCGACAAAAAATGGCACTAGAATTCCGTCTATTTCAAATACAAAGTAAGGTACTTCCTCTCTGTCAAAAACGTCTGTAGTAAATGAAAATGACATTTCACCATTCACTCCGTGAGGTTTGTTGATTTGTCCTATTGGAAAAATTTCAGATTTTAATATCATCTAATTTATTGGGAGATTTTGTAAGTTTCTTGTGATCTTTAGTCTAGCACTGTTACCCAACCGTGCGTGTCTGGCTCATCTCCGTATTGAATGGCTTGTAATTTTTTGTATAGTTTTTCGCAAATTTCACCAGGCTTACCATCTGGTGAAAAAATATAGGATTTGTTTTCATCTATATCGTCAATTCTTTGTATTGGGCTAATTACTGCTGCAGTACCACAGGCTCCAGCCTCATCGAAAGTACTTAATTCTTCTACTAATACAGGTCTTTGCTCAACTTGCATACCCATGTCAACAGCCAGTACCATCAGACTTTTGTTTGTAATTGAAGGTAAAATAGAGCTTGATTCGGGTGTAACATATGTATTGTTTTTAATTCCAAAGAAGTTGGCAGCACCACATTCATCTATGTATTTTTTTTCTTTGGCGTCTAGATAAAATACATTTGAGTATCCCATTTCATGAGCCTTGTTTCCAGCAACTAAGCTGGCTGCATAATTACCACCTACTTTATATATTCCTGTTCCCAAAGGAGCTGAACGATCAAATTCCCGCATGATAACAAAAGGAGTTGTTTGGAATCCACCCTTGAAATAAGCCCCTACAGGAGTTACAAATACCATAAATTGATACTCTGTGGCAGCTTTTACACCTACCTGTGCTGAAGTACCAAAAAGAAAAGGTCTGATGTAGAGTGATGCTCCAGATTCGTATGGCGGCACAAAATGCTCGTTCATTTTTACTGCTTTCAAAACTGCCGCTTCAAATAGATCTAAAGGCAATTTCGCCATCATAATACCGTCACAAGTAGATTGAAGGCGTTTTGCATTTTCATCAATTCTAAAAATGCGTATTTTCCCATCTTTACCCCTAAAGGCTTTTAGTCCTTCAAACGCTTCTTGCCCATAATGCAAGCAGGTTGCTGCCATGTGTAGTGTAATGTGTTCGCTTGTACTCGCTTCTAATTCACCCCATGAGCCATTGCTATAGCTGCAGCGAATATTATAGTCGGTTTTTATATAACCGAATCCAATATTATTCCAATCTATTTGTTCCATTTTAATGTATTGTTATATTACAAGTTATAAATCATAAAACTTATTTTTAACCTGTACTTCATGATTTTTTAAACTTTAATTCATAATGAATGAATTATTTCTTGTTGAATTATTAATTGACTTTCATTCCCCATATTGAAAAGCAAATCAATAATGCTCAAATTGGGTTGAAATCCAAATCGTTGCTCAAATACCTGATAATAAGGTGTATTTGAAATCTGCAGATTTTCTTTTTTTGGATGAAAACTTTGGCGTAAGTCCAAGCAGTTCTCTTTTAATATTATATTATAATCAGATGTGAATTTTATACTCGGTTCTAGTTCTAATAAGTCAAGTATAGTTGCTTGCAATTCTAAATTAAAATCCCACAGAAAATTCCATTTTTTGTGGTAAAAACCTATGAAGTCATCTTTATAGTATTCAAAAAATGGTGTTGAATTATAAGCAGATTCGATTGATTTCCAATGTTGCATTTGCCATTCTCCATGTTCTGAAATTCTTATGTCTCGAATCACTGTTTTATCTCCAGTCTTTTTTTCAACTGGAATGCTGAGTGATAATACTCCATTAGGTCCTGCAATATTACAACGGTTGCGGTAGGACTGTTTTTCGTAATATTCATATTGTTCCAATAATACTGTATTTGCCTTTCCCAAGGCATTGTAATAGGCTATTGGTCCCAAATATACCATCGATATACAGATTTCTTCCATAGTGTGACTTATTGCTCTGCATCTTTGAAAAAACGATTCCAACGAATTTTTCCGTCAAACCATCCTTTGTCTTTGTTTAAAGATAACCAGACTCTTACAGGTCGTCCTACAATATGATCTTCTGGTACAAAACCCCAATATCGAGAATCTGCTGAGTTGTGGCGGTTGTCACCCATCATCCAGTAATAGTCCATTTTGAATTGGTAAGTTGTACTTGGTTTCCCATTAATGTAAATAAGCTTGTTTTTTATTTCAAGTTTATTATGTTCATAAGTACTGATGATCCTTGCGTAGATTGGTAAATTGTATGTATTTAATGCTAATATTGCTCCTTTTTTAGGAATGTAAATAGGTCCGAAATTATCACGATTCCATGGTTTGTGACCACCCAAAGGAAAAACGTCACCACCAGCTGTTGCGGGTTCAACTTTAATATTTATAACACCTTTAACCTTTAGCATTTTTTCACGTGTGTCCTCATTCATAGGGAAATGATAGATGGGTAAGCTAGCATTTAACCCCATTGCTTTTATCTGTGAGGCCCCCTGTTCATTATTCATAACTTGCCGATCATCTACGCTGATGTTCAGTTTGTCAAGTATTTCTTCAGATAGACGAGTTCCATCGGTTTGAACGAAATAGTTAAATTGTATTCCTTGGAATTTGTCTTGTTTTTTATTATTAATAAAGACTTGATTATCTTTTATTTGAAGCCAATCTCCTGCTATTGCAACACAGCGTTTTACGTAATTTTCCCGCCGATCAACAGGTCGGTACACGATGTCTCCAAAAATGTCTTTGCGATTGTTTACCATTTCGCGACCGTAATAGAAGCAAAGTGTATAATAATCTGGATTTTGTTGTTTTACAGCAACAGTATCACCTGTAGGGAAATTAAATACCACGATATCATTTCTTTTTACAGTATCAAATCCTTTTAATCTTTTGTATTCCCATTGTGGGTTTTCAAGATAAGATTTGCAATTAAGTATTGGTAAGGTGTGTTGTACCAATGGAAATGAAAAAGGAGTGTTGGGAACGCGAGGTCCGTAACTGGCCTTGCTTACAAATAAAAAATCCCCTACCAATAAAGTTTTTTCCAATGATGACGTTGGAATTTGGTAATTTTGGAAGAAAAATGTATTGATAAAATAAACTGCTATTAAAGCAAAACCGATCGCATCTATCCAACCAAATACTGCCAATAAGGCCTTGTTTTTAGTTTTTTTCCACCAAGTCCACGGAATGAATTTTGTAATAAAGCCATCTGCAACTATTGGCAATCCCAATAACCACCAATAATTCCCTTCCCAAACTATAAATAAAACATAAATGATACACCAGACTGTACATTTAGCCCATTGAAGTGGTGATTTCTTGAAACGAGAAAGTTCTTGCTCGACATTCATTTTAATTATGAATTTTGAATTATAAAAATATGAGTTGGAAATTAAAATTTGAGTAAGTCTTCCATACCTAAAAATCCTTTTTTGTTTGCCGTAAATTCAGCAGCAACTACTGCCCCCAAAGCAAAACCTTCACGACTTTTTGCATCATGTGTAATTGTAATAGAATCAACTTCAGATTCATATCGAATTGTATGAATGCCAGGAACTTGACCTTCTCTTATAGATTTTATTGCCATTTCGTTGGATTTGCTTTCGGTTTCTTTAACCCAACAATCCTTTCTGTCAAGTTTTTCCAGTATTCCTTCTGCTAATGTGATTCCTGTACCACTTGGTGCATCTAACTTTTGAGTATGATGAACTTCCGTCATTTCTACATTGTAGTTCGGGAATTGATTCATAATCGTAGCCAATTGTTTGTTAATCGCCATGAATATTCCTACCCCTATACTAAAGTTTGACGACCAAAATAGCGTATTGTTACCTGCTTCAATTTCTTTTTTGATGGCTGGTAGTTCTTCAGTCCAACCTGTTGTGCCAGAGACTAATGGCACACCTGCTGCAAAAGTTCTGCGATAGTTGCCTAATGCCACTTGTGGTATCGTAAATTCAATCGCTACATCAGCGCTTTTAAAAGCTTCTGATTCAAAATCATTTGCGTTGTCTACGTCTATAATGGATACTATTTCATGTCCCCGTTCAAGTGCGATACGCTCTATGGTTTTTCCCATTTTTCCGTATCCGATTAATGCTATTTTCATTTTTTTATTGTTACAAGTAGTTAGTTATATGTAGCTTTAGTTTTCGTGTGAAATCTAATAAAAGTTTAATTGTTGTTTTCTTTTTTAATACTGACCAGTTCCCAATAGTACCAATGTACAAGCTTCTTCTGCTTCTATTTTGTTTTCAGAGAGTAGAGTTGAAAACTCTGCATTTTCTGTTCCTGGATTGAATATCACTCTTTTTGGTTTTAACGATAAAATGTACTCGTAATACTCAGCTTGGAATTTTTCTGATAGGTAAAGCGTTACTGTGTCAATGTCTGTAAAAGCTTTTTTCTCAGTATCAATGGTTTTACCAAAAATGATATCTTGTCGCTTACCAATGAGTTCTATTTCATGCCCGTGCGACAATAATCGTTCAGCTGCTTTATATGCATAGCGTTCAGAATTACTACTCGCTCCTATGATTAATGTTTTTTTCATTTTTCTTTTCTGATTTTGTTTGTGCTATCACTAAAACAAATTATTTAATTGGAGGTTTATTTAGTTTTCTCTGAACCAATCAAAACACTCGAATATCTCTTTTTTGGTGGCAGTTTGATTGATACGTATGTCTCCAATATCAGCCATTAAAGTGAAATTAATCTCTTTAGATTCGTTTTTTTTATCGTGAGTCATCAATTCGTATAAAATCTCGTATTGTTGACAATGAAACTCAAATGTTCCGTAATATTCTTTGGAAAGGTATTTGAGTTTTAGTAATTCTTCTTTTGGAAAGTTTAGTTTTATATGAGATAAGTATAATTCGCATAATAATCCCCAAATTACTGCGTATCCATGCAAGGCCGATTTTTCGTTTTTATAGGACCAACTTTCAAAGGCATGTCCAAATGTATGACCTAAGTTTAGTGCTTTACGGATGTTTTTTTCATGTGGATCCATTTCTACAATTTTTTCTTTAATTCTGAAACTTCTTATCAATAGAGGTTTTAATTCTTCCAAATTAAATTTCTGAATGTCGAATTGAAGCACCTTGTTCCATTCTTCATGCGTGTCGATGAGCGCATGTTTAATCATTTCAGCGTAACCTGATTGAAGATTACTTTGATCCAAAGTTTTAAAAAAGTCGATGTTTATGAGTACATCTTTTGCAGGAGAGAAGACACCAATTTCATTTTTTAATCCCTGAAAGTTAATTCCTGTTTTACCACCAGTTGCCGCATCCACTGCTCCCAAAAGGGTCGTAGAAACATTTATATAGGTTATTCCTCGTTTAAAAGTAGAGGCAGCAAATCCACCAAGGTCAGTAATCATTCCTCCGCCTACATTGATCATCAGTGATTTGCGATTCGCTCCATTTTGGCTTAGATATTTCCATATCTCTACCGTAGATTCGATATTCTTGTTTTTGTCGCCACTGGGTATGCAAATAATATGGCTATTCTTAAGTTGTTCCAGTTGAAGTAAGGTAGGAAGACATAGTTTTTTTGTGTTGTCATCTGTAAGAATAAAGATGGACTCACTCCCTAAATTTCCTATTGCTTCTTTTAATTCGGTTTTGAAGTCCGAACATATTTTGGTTATTGAATGACTCATTAATTTCTGATTTAGCAGACAAAGATACTTCATTCTTTAAAAATAGCGATGAAAATATCTGAAAACTAAGTGTTTTTTTTGTTTCTCCAATTTTTAAAATGTTTTTTATTAATTAATCTAAATTTATTT
>CANFFA010000158.1 GCA_947445425.1 Paludibacteraceae bacterium | reverse complement strand
TTCCAATTCCATTTATATAACCAAAATTTACATCATTTTTAATGCAAGCCCTGTTTTCAGACAAATTACCAATAAAATTAAATTCACATTTTAAAATCTCTCGACCTTGAATATCGACCAACCCGAATTTTTTATTTAATTTACATTTGAAGATTTGAGGTGAAAACTCCTCCAGACTTTCATATTCTATCGGTATTATTTCATTTCCTTTTAAATCAATTAAGCCATATTTATCATTTTTCAAAACGACTTTTGTACCATTAATGAATTTATCATCACACCAAACTCCTTCCCCACAAGATTGTTGATCATAAATGATGGGAATTACAATTTCTCCTGCTTCATTGACACATCCCATTTTATCATCTAATACAACCCATGATAAACCCTCTGAGAATTTATTCATGTATCTGAAATTTAGATTGCTTTTAATCTCATACCCCAATAAATTAATTATACTGAAATTATGAGGTTTACCAAATTCTTCATTGTAATTAATAATTACTGGTGCAAATCCACTATCAGAAAAGGAACCAACAGATTTACATTTAAGTGTAACAGGAAGTACTTCATTACCCATTAAATCAATACATCCATACATGTTATTCGATTTAACTGTCAAATACTTTCCTTTATCAAAAACGTTAATCTCATCATATTTCTTTCCTTCAATTGTGTTCCCATTTTGCTCAATTATTTCGGATGTTTCTTGTTTCTGTGGATCTTGTTTCTCGTTAATTATTATTCTCTGAATTGCGTTATCCTTAACTGAGAATTTCGTCACCGAGCTTTTAGTAATCAAAGTATATTCCCCTGGGTTCAATTTGCCTTTATAACCATAACTATAATTAGCTCCATTATAAAAGAATTCATTTTGATATACGCTTTCAATTCCATTTACGATAAAAGGTGAAGAACCTAAAACTTCCAAATTTGCATCAATTTTAGCTGACTGTTTTTCATTTTCATTTATACTTTCACCGTTATCCTCTGCTACTTGAGTATCTTTTACACAGCGTACGGAATATCCTCTAAATTTAAAATGATCTGGACTTAACCTTACACTATTTGCTATATCTACTCCACCTCCATGAAATTCCCCATTATCCGTACTACTCCACCAATATCCACTGTATCCAATCATATCAAATTCAGCATTTTCAATACGTGACCCTCCAGGAAGAGCACTAAATCCACTAATATTTGTTGTTCCTACGCTAGGATAATACCAAAATAATTTACTTTTAAGCTTACCAACAGCTATTGAAGAACCTCCCAAACAATTGGCTAATGCCAACCATTCTTCATAAGTTGGTACATGCCAATTTTTTGGTGCTATACTGCGCCTGTCATTCACCGCATACCAATTATAAAGTTTACCATATTTAGCACCTATCTTACTTTCGTTTTTATAATCACACCAAGCACCATTTATGCAATTTACCCATTCATTGTGATTTGTGATATTAGGTATAGCTTCCCCATTTTGATAATGAATAACTTTAAGGTTTTCAGCCATCCATATTTGGGTACCTATTTTTATTGTTTTATATTCATTACCATCTACATCAGTAACAGGCTCATCGAATTTTACTTCGTTGGCCATTGTCTTTTTCACAGGTCCCGTCTTGTATTTTGCTGTTTTATTTTGTGGTATCACACAAAATGAAATGGATATAAATAGTGTAATTGTAATTAAATTTGAAATTTTCATATTTATATTATTTTGATTTATTAAGGTTTTAAACTATTCGAAAAAGCCGAATTTACTTTTTGAATAGCAGTTGATTGTCAATTGATTGAGATCCAACTTTGACAACTTTGATTATTGATAATTCTCAATCATGTTTTCTGAAAATAATCAAAATTAACAGCCAGAACTACCCTTAAATTGCAATACCTTTCGTTGTCCAATAGCAGTTGTTATTGTCATAATTCCTTCAATTGAACGAGATTCATATTCAACTTTAATTTTCTTAATATCAAGCCTTACTTTATCTCCCTCTCTATTTGAGTAAACCTCGACATTTTCATTATTATTATCTTCTGGGTAAACAGCTCGTAATTGTTCATTTATCACAATATATAAATCTGAACTTGATGTTCCACCAAAAATTAAAACTGAGCTATTATCGCTTGAATAATAATAATTTCCACAACCTCCCAATTCTTTCCCAATTTCAGATTTCCATAAATCACCTATTCTTATATCTAAAAGATTATATTTTTTTTGTGCTTTGTTTAGGTATTTTCCATTTGGATATTTATTTATATATTCCTTATATGATTCTACAGAATTTAATTTAATTGAATTTTGCCAAACCTTCTCTTCACATAAACTGTCAACTTTTGAGATATATCGTCCAGTTGGAAATTGAATTTTATAGTTTTGACATGCTTCATAAGTGTTAGAGCTTAAAGTTTCTGTCCACAATGCATGATCGCATAAACTATCAGCCGTCACTTTATAAACACCTTCTGGATAAACCTTTAAATATTGTTTGTAGGCTTCCACAGTATTGGTGGTTATGGCTTTTTTCCAAATTTCAATTTCCTTGTTTTTGAGGTGCCTCATTATGGTGATTCCGGCAATGATTATTCCCAAAACGGCAGCACTTATTATAATTGCTTTTTTAATTTTTCTCTTGCGTTCTTCTTTTTGCACCAATTTGTTTATCTCCTCATACTTATCTGAATACACCGTGTTCATGGGTGCACATGCTTTTGCTTCGATAATAGAGTCCAATGCTTCGGCAAACAATCCTACTCCACACTCAACTTCAGCCATTTTAAACAAATACAATCCAAGAATTGGGTTGGTTACCGTTTTGTATGTGTTGGCTAAATCAACTATTTTATGAAAGTATCGCCTTGTTAAATCGCCTATTCTGTCATTTACATTCACAGGATTGACTTTCTGCACCCCTGTAAGGATAAGCTCCAATAAATGCAGGAGAATCTTACTTGCCATTTCTGCATTAGCTTCCGTCTTATTCAGTTTTTCAAAGACAACCTTATTAAAAGTGTCGTCAATTTGCTCAAAGCTACCACCTGTTTGGCTTTGACTATAAGCATAATATAAATAGAAGCTTTGTTTGATGGAATCATTAGGGAATGGTTCACTTGAAGAAAGCGATGAACTAAATGTCTCGTTAGCAGTTTTATAATTTCCTATGGTAACTTGGTCTATTCCCGTGTAAATCAAGGTAATTCTTTGTCTGTCACCCAAGGAAAATAGTTGGCTAAATAGTTGTGTGGCTTCTGTTATTTTATCCAAATGCAATAATAGGTTTGCCTGTTTGGTAAGCAAACTGTTGTCGTTGGGGCTCAACTCCACCATAGCTTTATAAAATCTCACTTCTTGTTCCTTATCATCAAGTGCGTTTGCCAGTTGTGCCAGATTTTCAAGCAATGCTTTGTTTTTAGGCTCTTTGAGTAGTATCTCAGTTCCTATTTCTATGGCATCTTTATAGGCGTTTTGTTTTTGATAGGTGTTGAAAAGCAAATTATGGGCAAAACTATTGTTGCCATCTATAGCCATAATTTTCACCAGTATAGCTACTGTATTGTTATATTCCTTATTATCATACAGAAATTGAGCATATTCACTTAACACAGTCACATCAAGGTTGTTGATTTTAAGCTTCTCCTCAAAAACCATTTTCTTTGTATCAGTAGCCGACAGTACAATCATTGATAAAGGTTTGCCACAGCTTTTGCAAAACTTTTTATCGTTTTCATAGGTCAGATTACAAGCATTACATTTTTTTGTATGTTTGGTCGAAGCCACATTTGCTAAAAACGTAAGTGTTTCACCACATTTGACACAAAACTTTTTATCATCGTCGAAATTCAAATTACAGGCAGTACATTTTTTCATCGTTTATCAGTGTTCTTTTTTGATTACTATAATTTAGTTCCACACTCTTCACAAAAATCACCATTTGAAGCGTTCGTCATTCCACAGTTAGTACAAAATCGAGTTGGTATTGCTTGATCCATATCATCTTGGTTGTGTTTTTTTGTAATAACTTCTAAATCTGAATTTTCCTGCAATTTTTCATATTTTAGCTTCCAAATACGCAATTTCGCAATTGATTCGAAACTATCTGCATGTATATTTGCAACTCCAAGACAAATAAAACCATGAAAGCAATTGAAAAATAAAAACGAGAAACCAATCAATCCCCGAAATTCTCTCATCCATTCAATATTGTTCAAATTGTCAGAATAGCTTAGATATAATCCAAACGTAACCACTCCAAATCCAATTAGTATGGATCCTAAGATTTTTAAGAGATCTTCAATGCCATACATGTCATCTTTTTGTAGTATTGCCCAAATCAGGAGTAATAATGACACCAACGATAGCCAAAAAACAACAACATAAAATACCGAAATCCAGATATATAATTTTATGTTTGTAAGTAAACTTACACTATCGGAATTAGATGAGTTTGAGAAATAATTACTTTCCGGGTGGAAATAGCGATCTAAATATTGAAAAAAAGTGTCTACCCCACTCAACATATTAATAATTAATATGATACCTAAAATGGTAATAGTTATTCCAATTAGAGCTAGAAAAAATTTCGTGAAAAAATGGTTGGTTGTAGAACTGTCCATATTGCATTGATCTTTAGTTGGTTTAAAATTATTTTGAATTTATAGCATTTGAGATTTCATCCTTTAAAGAATTATCTATTTCCCTCGATAAAAACACATTTCCAAGAAAACCGAAACCAATTATTTTTGTCTCGCCATTCCAAGATAATTTTGTAATAGAACAGATTATGTAATTATCAGATGTAATTGCCATATTAATAAAAGGATCCATAAATGCACTTCCAAGCATTGAACCAATTGCCGACCCAAGATTTGATTCTAACTCAGTAACATCACTTTTATTAATTTTCTCGTATAAAGATCCCTGCATCAATAAATTTAATTTGGACTTAACAGCTTCTCTATGTTTTTCAACTGGAGGGTTTGTGAAGATTGCAATTAAAGCAATAACCAATACAGTAACTAAACTAATACTTTTCATATTTGCTCAATTAAAAATATTATATTTCAGTTGATTCGATTTTATTTCCGCAACTGTCGCAGAAGTTTATATGTCCATTTTTAGGGTATGATTTTCCGCAATTTGAACAAAATATGAGTTCCTTATTTTTTAAATTATCATTTTGATAATCTTTATTATAACTATCATTCTGACTTCTTGAAATTTTGGAGACTAATTTTGGGTCAGTACCATAATCATTATCCCCACTATCCCCCTCTGTTACAGTTAAAACAAATAGCCAAATGGCCCCAATTAGTGGAATGAGCACAATTAACAGGAACCAACCACTTTTACCCACATCATGTAGCCTGCGAACACTTACAGCCCATCCTGGCAAGATGACAAACAAGGCATACAGACAATAAAATACACCATAAGGTAAATTGGGAATTGTTGTTCCAAATAAATTGTCAGCTATCATTGCCAACATTATAAATACGAAATTGAATAAGGTAAAGTACCAATACTCACTTCTTCTTGCTCTTCCGCTAAAATCAGCGTACTTACTCATAACTGTTGAATAGTAATTCATACTTATTCTTAATTTAGTTTACCTACTCGTTGGCTTTTCGGTTTCCGCCAGATTTTCAAATATATAGACATCAATACTACTAAAGTCGGAATACCTTTTGCGAAAAACTTTCCTCCTTTATCCCTATTTTTTATCTTAAATGCGAACAAATATAAAGATAATTTAGAGAATGACCACCCATTTACAAAAAGAATCTTAAAATGCTGTTTTAAAGATTTCAAGCTCTATCATTTTAACAACAAATCGGAATAATTTAACGGTTAGACCTTCTTTGACTTCGTTGGTCAAGAAGGTCTATGCCGCAATTTTATTTTAGTTTCAACACTTTGAAATGAGATTCGTCTACAATAAGAACAGCATCACCCTTTTGGTCTTCTGCTGTTTTAACAGCTTTTTTGTACAAGTTATCGGTTATCGTTTTTACTCGGTCTCCGATAACTGGCAACACGATAGGGTTGTACATGTTTATTGATTTTACAGTAAACTCACTCGGTATTTCTTTTTCACTCAGATAGACGTGCACCTTCTCAAACAGAGCAACATCCTTTTTGCTCTTCATCTTCAATTCATAATTCATGGACATGTCTTT
>CANFFA010000157.1 GCA_947445425.1 Paludibacteraceae bacterium | reverse complement strand
GGATGTGGTAAAGAGGGAAGCGTTATCTGCACCATTGCCGCACTAAATGGTATGGATGTTGTTTTTTATGAGCCAACTGAAGAGGGCATTAAAGACGCTTATAAAAGAATTGAAAGCAAGCTGACAAAGAAAATCGAGAACTGGGGACTTACCGAGGGTGAAAAAAAAGCAATCATGGCTCGCATCCATGGTATCAACAACTACGAAGGATTAAGTGAATGTGATTTTGTAATTGAAGCCATTCGTTATGATGATAAAACGGGAGAAAGAAGATTGATTCAACGTAAAAAAGTATTTGAAAATCTAGAAAAGGTATTGGCACCTACAGCAATCATTGCCTCCAATGTTGCTACTGTGGTCATTACCAGTCTATCATCAGATCTAGAACACAAAAGCCGTTGCATAGGACTTCACTTTCTATCCAATGTTCCTGACTCAAATATTATCGAAATTGTACGTGGTTTGTACACTTCTGACGAAACCTTTGATAAAATTAGTCAATTTGCACGCCTAATAAACCATCAATATGTAGAAGTAACCGAGTCTGCAGGTTTAGTGAGTATCCGTATGTTTCTGATTCAACTGAATGAAGCTTGCAGCATTTTGATGGAAGGAATCTCTACCATCGAAGATATTGACCGCGTATTAACGGTAGGATTTGGTCACAGACAAGGAGTTTTCCGTACAGCAGATCAGATGGGAATTGAGAAGATAGTGAAATTAATGGAAAATATTTTTAAAGAATATGGCCATTCAAAATACAAACCTTCTCCACTATTATTACGTTTATTCAGAGCTAAGCTTTTTGGAGTAAGCACTCGCAAGGGCTTTTACAGCTACGATGCAGCAGGTAATATTATTAAATAAAGAAAAACTTAAAATGAAAATATTAGTTTTGAACTGCGGAAGCTCTTCCGTGAAATATAAATTGCTCAACATGGTGAGCAATGAAGAGCTAGGTGCCGGAGTAGTTGAGAAAATTGGGATGAAAGGTTCTTTCTTGAAACATACGCGTCAAGATGGCCAAAAAGTAATGCTAAAAGGAGAAGTTCTTGAACATAAAATTGCCATTGAATACGTTCTTGGGGTACTTACCAGTGAGAAACACGGATGTATTACTTCATTGGATGAAATCAATGCTGTGGGTCATCGCGTGGTGCATGGTGGCGAAAAGTTCAACAGCAGCGTTTTGATTACTGAAGAGGTAATTCAAAATATCGAAGCCTGTATAGAGATCGCCCCACTTCACAATCCGCCAAATTTAGCAGGTATTCGTGCCATTGAAGAGTTACTTTCTTCTGTACCTCAAATAGCCGTTTTTGATACTGCTTTTCACCAAACGATGCCAGAACATGCTTATATGTATGGAATTCCGTACTCACTTTATAGCAAATATGGCATTCGACGCTATGGTTTCCATGGCACCAGTCATCGCTACGTATCCCGTCGTGCATGCGAATTCTTAGGAATGGACTATAACAATTGCAAAATCGTAACAGCTCACATCGGTAACGGTGGTTCATTGGCAGCCATAAAAAATGGTGAGTCCGTAGATACATCTATGGGCTTTACTCCATTAGAAGGATTAATGATGGGTACTCGTTCCGGTGATGTGGATTTGGGAGTCGTTACTTTCTTGATGGACAAGGAGATGATAGGTGCTTCTTCTGTTTCTACTTTGTTCAACAAGCACAGTGGTGTATTGGGCGTATCAGGAATCTCTTCAGATATGCGTGACATTGAAAACGCAATAGCAGAAGGTAATAAACGGGCTAAACTAGCTTTAGATATGTACGAATACCGTATTAAAAAATATGTAGGTTCCTATGCTGCAGCATTGAATGGCATTGACATTCTTGTCTTTACAGGCGGTGTGGGCGAAAACCAAACCGGTACACGTCAATATGTATGCGACGGGCTTAGCTATATGGGGGTAGAAATAGACAATGAATTGAATGCCAAAATCCGCGGAAAAGAGACCTTATTAAGTACTTCAAACTCTAAAGTTAAAGTTGTTGTAATCCCAACAGATGAGGAATTTATGATTGCTTCTGACACTTTGGAAATTGTACAAAATATGTAAAATGATTTTTCAAAATAAAAAACGTCTGACCTCCTTATGTCAGACGTTTTTTGTGGATTTGAAAAATAAATTATTTGTCAAACTAAGAAAATAAACTTAACTTTGCAATCAACTCAAAAGGGAATCTAAATTTTATAATTGAGCAAGTTAATTGATAAAAAAGTTAAGTTAATTAACTAAAAATCAAAGACCTGCCTAATTATCAATTCTTAATTATTAATTCTTAATTACTCTCAGAAATGTTTAAAACCAACCAATATTTTGATGGAAAAGTAGTTTCTATCGGACTAGAATCAGCAGAAGGAAGAGCCACAGTAGGTGTAATGGCAGCAGGAGAATATGAATTTGGAACCGACACCGTTGAGATCATGACGGTCGTTTCAGGACAATTAACCATCCAACAACCAGGAGAAAGCACTTGGACCACATACAACAAATGCGAAAGTTTTACTGTAGCCAAAGGTGTAAAATTCAAAGTAAAATGTACGGAAGACACGCCGTATTTGTGCTTATACAAATAAGAAATAATTTATAATAAAAAATAATCGGCTGAACATCCTATTGGAGATTCAGCCGATTATTTATATTAGAACTAAAAAAGTCAACCCTAAACTATTGATAAGCAAGAGCTTATTCACAAAACACATTGTGGTCTCGCTGGGAATCGAACCCAGATCTAGTGTTTAGGAAACACTTGTTCTATCCATTGAACTACGAAACCATTGGTGAGGGCTGCAAAATTACATCTTTTTGTCGAGATATAAAACAATATGTCCGATATTTGAATACGAATCAAATTTAAATTCTGGTTACCATGAGCAAAAATAAATTCTTCGTGGTTTGGGAAGGTAAAGAACCTGGCATCTACAGTTCATGGGAAGAGTGTAAACGTCAAGTAAATGGCTTTGAAGGAGCACTGTACAAAGGATTTACTACTGAAGCTGAAGCACGTACTGCCATGCTATCACCCTGTTGGGACTATATCGGCAAAGGTACGAAAGCTAAACAACCCAGTGCTATTGAACTTCAAAAATTCGGTACACCCAATTTGGAAAGTTTGGCAGTGGACGCTGCTTGCAGCGGTAATCCAGGATTAATGGAATACAGAGGTGTTTACGCAAAAACCGGTGAAGAGATTTTTAGACAAGGTCCATTTAAAGAGGGTACAAACAACATTGGTGAGTTCCTGGCACTGGTGCATGGATTGGCCTTTCTAAAGCAAAAAAACAGCCCTCTACCCCTTTATACCGACAGTAGAACTGCCATGGCATGGGTGAAAGCCAAAAAGGCTAAAACGCTTTTGGAAAAAACAGCTGTCAATGCTCAGCTTTTCGAATTGATTACACGTGCTGAAGCCTGGCTTAAAACGAATAAATACTGTACTGAAATCATCAAATGGGAAACTACTGTTTGGGGAGAGATTCCGGCTGATTTTGGAAGAAAATAAATTCAAATCATTCTCCTTTTAACAACAACTTTCCTCGCTGATTCAGAATAAATTACAACTTTATTAACCCTTGATAATCAAAATATAAATCTGAGTAAAATCAATCTCTAGTACTTAATTATGGCCAAAAAGAAATTATTAATTGACCTATCTATTCTTAAAAATACCAATTGTGGATTAGGCCAAGTCGCTTTAAATTATGGAAAGTATTTTAAAGAACAATACACTCCAAATCCTGAATATGATGTTTATTTATTGGTTCCCGAAAGTTTTGACGGCGTTTTCGGTAACAATGTTCAATACCTCACAATAAATTGGTGGAGAAAGCATTTCTTATCCCTTATTCCTAAATTTGATGCTTGGCATGCCATACATCAATTAAGTCATTTCAGACCTGTTAACAAAAGTACTAAATACGTTCTTACCATTCATGATACAAACTTCATGTATGAAAAGAGAGAGAGAAAACAAAAGAAACTACTGGCTAAACTACAAAAAAAAGTAAACAGGGCCGACCAAATCATCTGTATTTCTAATTTCGCAAAAAAAGATACCGAGCGTTTTTTACAAATAAACAAGCCTTTAAAAGTAGTTTTTAATGGTGTGGAACAATTAGATAGAGGGGAAGCATCCAAACCAAATTTCATTGTAAATGAAAAGGAATTCTTTTTTACTATTGGCGAAGTGAAGCCTAAGAAAAACTTCCATGTACTATTGCCATTAATGAAATTATTTCCTGAAAAAGAACTGTATATCGCTGGTAGAACCGGAGGGGACTATACTGAAAAAATATTATCAATTATTGAGAAAGAAAATATCAAAAATGTTCATCTCGTCGGTATGATAAGCAACGAAGAAAGAATATGGCTCTATAAAAATTGTGAGGCATTTCTATTCCCCTCACTATTTGAAGGCTTTGGATTACCAATCATTGAAGCAATGAACTTTGGAAAACCGGTCTTCTCGTCTCAAGAAACAAGTTTGAAAGAAATTGGTGGTGAATGTGCCTTCTTTTGGGAAAACTTTGATACAGTGCACATGAAATCAATAATTGATACTAACTTGAAATTGTTTAAAGAAAAACCAGAATTATCGTTAAATAACATCAAGCATGCACGGTCTTTTTCTTATTCAAAACACATGATGGAATACGAAACGATTTATTCCAATTTAATAACAAATCAAACTATATGAAAATTACAGTATTGTTAAAAACGTATTTCACTGGTTTGCTAGCCTTGCTATTTCTTGCCTATATACTGTTAATAAATAATTTAAAAATATCGTACCCTATAGAAGCGTTTCGTCAAAATCATGATATTTTATCAACCCTCTTGATCTGTACTTTAATTTTTATACCAACAATATGGCTAATACGTTCAGGAATATGGAGTAATACAACCAGTACTCTTCGAAAAGTACTGTTGTTAGCGCTTTCACTTTTTTTATTAAGTACTGCATATTCAATTCGCTTAGGGATAAATTTTGGAGGTTTTTTCATGTTCATGAGTGCTATATATGGTATTTCTGAACGCAAATTTCAAAAACCGACGCTATTATTGTTTTTATGTTGGCTCTATTTTTTCTATCAAGCATTAAGTTTATGCTGGACTGAGGACCTACACCTCGGATACTATAAACTGCGAACCTATTTCCCTTTTATTACGATACCATTAGCATTTAGTTGTTTTATTTTAATAAAAGAAGAGATCGATAATATTATCCTTGTCTTCTTTAGGGCTGCATTTATATTTGTTGGTATATCCTTAATGTGCTGGGTATATGAAAGTAATCGGCTAGGTCTACCCTTAACAGATTGGTTTGTGACCCATAAAGATTATTTTACTACTAAGTCATGTTATGAAATTGTCTACTGTTGGACTCCCTATGCACACCCTACTTACAATGCTATTTTTTACATAACAGCAATGGTATTTGGCTTTTACTTGGTTAATACTAAAAGTAAAACCATTAAAATTAATAAAGTAGAACTTACTGTCTTTATTATGGCCTGTGCAGTGCTGATTGATATCACTCAAAGTAGAATTGCATTTATAACCATGGTAATGATCCTGTTGATTGGAACGGCTTGGATTAATCGCAAAAATCAACTCATACTAAGAGCTTATTTATTCATTACACTATGTTTAGGAGGCTTTATATTGATTGATTTTCATTCTAAAATTGAAAATTTTGTTGCTGATCCTGCAAGAAATCAACTGTATGAGACAGCATTTGCATACATCAAATCGAATTATGTTCTCGGAACAGGCATTGGAGGGATGCCTAAAGTTTTAGACTCACAAGAATTTGCTCAATCATTGGGGTTTCCTGGAGCCATTACAGGCATCGGAAATCCGCACAATCAATTTGTAGGAGACATAATGCAAACTGGGCTGGGGGGCTTCATAACGCTTTGTATTCTGATTAGTTATCTGTTTTACGATAGCTTTAAAAAACGAAATTGGATATTATTAGCATTCCTATTCTCTTTCCTGCCTATCATGATCATAGAAATGCCTTTAACACTTTTCAAAGGTATAACTTACTTTGTTCCCTTGGTCTTTTTTCTTTATCAGTGGAGACGAGAAAATGAACTGAATTGCAAATCTGATTGAAATAAAAACGGCTGTCTCAAATCATTGAGTCAGCCGTTTTTATTTCATAAGGATCG
>CANFFA010000156.1 GCA_947445425.1 Paludibacteraceae bacterium | reverse complement strand
CTACAACGATCCAACCTTAATTTCTAGGACTTCCATGGTTTTATCATTAACCTTAAACCGATTGTCCAAACGCATTCCAACTATCCAAACTATTTCATTGTTTGAGAGCAGTATCCATATTTTTTCTTTTTCAATAAGGCTTAATTTGTTGTTGATAAAGAAATCACTCAGCTTCTTTTTTTGATTCATACCCAAAGGATAAAAACTATCACCTTCCTGCCAATGACGCAATTGTAAGGGATAACTTAATTTTGAAGCATCAATACTTACACAATCCTTCTCTTTCGAAATTTCGAAACAGGAATTTTTTAAAATTTTAGTGAATTTTAATTCAATAGGTAGTTCCAGTATTTCAAGCTCCTTATTTATAAAATAAACTTGCTGTTTATTTGTTTCTAATTCAGAAATTAGTAGAAATTCTCTATCTTTTATCAATCGGTGCGTATCTGAGAAGAATTGCTTACCTGATTCACCATCAAGCTGTTCGGATATTTGAGTTATTGTGGCTGAGCTAAATCGAAAGGGTAGGAGCAATTCATATAATACAGTAGAAATTTGTTCTTGCTTTTTTAATTTTTCAATACTAATTGAAATGAGGTCTGAACTAAAAGTCATGACTTCATTTTTTATTTTCAACAAAGCTTGTTCATAAATAGCAAAACTACCTTCGAAATGCTTGATGTTTTGATAGAGGGTCTGTCGAACGGATGGATTTATTTCTTCTAGAAGTGGTAGGACAATATTGCGAATTTTATTACGTTTGTAAAGTAAAGTAGCATTGCTGGCGTCCGTAATATGGCTGAGTTGATGTTGGAGAATGTATGATTCTATTTCGGAGCGATTACAGCAAAGTAGGGGACGAATTACTTTTTCATTTCTGGAAGGAATACCTGTTAGTCCTCTAAGTCCTGTTCCTCTTATTAGGTTTAGAAGTAGGGTTTCAATGCTATCATCCGCATGGTGCGCTACAGCAATAGCTTCTGCTTGCTCAGATTCTAATAATTGATTGAACCATGCATAGCGAAGATCTCTTGCTGCCATTTCAATCGAAATATGATTTTTATTTGCGTATTGTTCAGTCTCAAAATCAATTTTATGGTAAGGTATTTGCAGTGATTGTGATAAATCAAAAACAAATTTTTCATCCTTGTTGGAAGCTTCTTCTCTTAAATGGAAATTGCAATGTGCTATAATACAATTGTATCCGAGAGATATGAGTACATTTAACAATACTACCGAATCAGCTCCACCACTTAGGCCTACGATGACGGTTGATTTTTGCTTGAGTAAATTATTTTTAGCAATGAAATTTTGAATTTTTTGTTGCATATTTTAATATAGATTTTGCATCTTACAAAGGTATGTATTTTTTTGAATAAAGAAATTTTCATTTTGTGGTAATTAAGTCTATATTGCTTACAAATTAAAATCAGGAGGGCGAGTATTATGTTAGTGGGGATTACTGGTGGGATAGGAAGTGGAAAAACAACACTTTCCAATTTGTTTAGAGCGAAGGGCTATTTGGTGTATGATTCGGATTTGGAAGCTAGGCGTTTACAAAATGAACATCCGCAAATTAAGGAGCAAATTCAAGCTTTATTTGGTGAATCTATATATACTCCGCAAGGTCTTAATAGGGCTGAGCTTGCTGTATTGGTTTTTGGAAACCATGATTTGTTGTCGAAGCTTAATGATATTGTACATCCTATTGTAAAAGAGGATATTGTGAGGTGGAAATTAATGCATATACAAGAAAGCATTTTATTTGTTGAATCTGCTATTTTGCTCGAAAGTGGATTTGATAGCCTGGTTGATAAAGTGTTGCTAGTCACGGCTTCTGAAGAGTTGCGTATGTCAAGGGTGATTCGTCGTGATAAGGCAACTCCTGAGAAAGTTCGTGCTCGTATGTTAAATCAACTTCCAGAAATAGAGAAAATGAAACGTGCTGACCTCATTATAAGTTCAGACGATAATTTATTAAAAGAGACCAAGGTGGAGGAGGTGGTAGATCGTTTACTACTTTTAAAGTGATGTTTTCTTTACTGTATGGAGCGTAATGGAGCTGAGATGAAAGTTGCCTCCTTGTAAAATGATTTTACAAGGATGGCACTTAATTGCTAACTGAAGAGTGTTGTTTAGTTAATTCATCCAAGTCAATAATTTTATTTCTAAGTGCATAAAGCATCATGCCAGGCGTGTTTTTACAAGCTGTTTTTTCTAGTAAATTTGAACGATGCGTTTTTACTGTTTTTGAGCTAATTCCTAAGGTTCTGGCAATTTCATCGGTGGTGGCACCTACTGATATTTGCTTGAGTATTTCTAATTCTCTTTCTGAAAGATTTGGTAGCTTGTTGTCTAAGGTGGTCGTTTTTCTTCCTATTTGTAAAATGATTTCTTTTAGAATTTCATTAGAAAAATAGCTTTTCCCCAACATCACATCTTTAATACCTTGCTCAATATCACTACTTCCACTCGTTTTAAGAATAAACCCTTTTACACCCACATCAATCATTTTGTAATAATAATCTTCGTCGGAAAACATAGTAAGCACAATAATGTTTAAGTCAGGATAGATTTCAAGTGCTTTTTGAGTAGCCTCCACTCCACCCATGAACGGCATATCAATATCCATAAAAACCAGATCTGGTTTTTGGTTTTCCAATAGCTTTAAAAACTCAAGGCCGTTAGATGCTTCAGCTATAACATTAGCAATTCCACCTAAAGTTAAAATTGTTTTCAAACCTTCTCTGAAAATTAAATGATCATCTACCAAAATAATCGTTGGTATGTGGTTTGACTTTGTAAGCATGGATCGGTCGTTTGTAGTAGTTAAATTTTAATGTTGCAAAGATAACACCTCTAATCCGAAAAAAGAATAATTAATTTAAGAACTTACTGTACAACTTACAATCTTCTCAAATAATGCTTAAAGTATAACTGATCAATGCTATAAATTATTAATTGTTAAATATTCAGTCCTAATTAATTGACTATCTTTGCACTCTCATAAACTTAGTACACAAAGTCAGAACATGAACATCGAACTTCAACTTACGCTTACACCAGAGCAAGCCCATAAAACAGAATTACTTACCAAACAAGTTGCCGATAAATTAGAGATTTCTCCATCGCGCATTACAAGTATTCGCGTGGTGAAAAAATCTATTGATTCACGTGCCTTTTTACCCAAGGTTAATCTTACACTTTCAGTCTATTGGGATGAGGAAGCCCCAGAATTGGAACTGCCACATTTTGAATATCCATTTGTGGGTGATAAAACACCTGTTTTAATCATTGGTTCTGGACCTGCAGGACTATTTGCTGCCTTGAAATTAATAGAAGAGGGCTTAAAACCTGTCATCATTGAGCGAGGTAAAGATAAGCACAGTCGTAAAATGGACATCGCACAACTTAACAGAAACAAGGGTATTAATGCCGAATCTAATTATTGTTTTGGTGTGGGAGGTGCTGGTACTTTTTCTGACGGAAAACTATATACACGATCAAAGAAAAAAGGTAATCCACAGAGAATATTAGAAATTTTCGCATTTCATGGTGCTGATAAATCAATTCTAGAGGATACACATCCACACATTGGTACTGACAAATTACCGATAGTGATTGAAAATATTACCAAAAGTATTCTCGATAGTGGTGGTGAAATTCATTTTCAACAAAAAGTAACAGAAATACTACTAGAAGACAAACAAGTGATTGGTTGTAAAACGGAAGATGGATCAATTTTTTCGGCCAAACAACTGATACTTACCACTGGACACTCGGCACATGATATATACGAGATGCTTCATAGACAAGGTATAGAACTTGAGCCCAAAGGTTTTGCAATGGGAGTAAGGGTGGAGCATCCACAAGAATTGATTGACCTTATTCAATATCATAGCGAAGTCAGAGATCCATATTTACCTGCTGCAACCTATAATTTAGTAGATCAAGTAGATGAGCGAGGTGTTTATACTTTTTGTATGTGTCCTGGTGGTCATATTGTACCAGCAGGTAGCAATCAAAATGAGATTGTGGTCAATGGTATGTCAGCGTCTAAACGGAATTCTCCCTATGCCAATTCAGGAATAGTTGTTGAGATTCGTCCTGAAGATATTCCAGAAGAATTTCAGCAATATGGTGTATTGGCTGGATTACGTTTCCAACAACATGTTGAAAGTCTTGCATTTGCCAATAATGGTGGCGTAGGGCAAGTAGCACCAGCACAACGATTAGGTGATTTTGTAAGGGGTAGACTTTCGGCAGATTTACCGCCTTGTTCTTATCTTCCTGGACTCATCTCTTCACCACTTCATTTTTGGTTGCCGAAAATTATCTCCTCTCGTTTGCGCGAAGGATTCAAAAAATTCGATAGGAAAATGCATGGCTATTTGACAAATGATGCTGTGGTTGTAGGTGTTGAATCACGTTCTTCTTCCGCCATCCGCATTCCACGTAATACAGAAACAGGGCAACATCCTGTAATTTCAGGACTCTTCCCTGCTGGTGAAGGCTCAGGCTATTCTGGAGGAATAACCTCATCAGCTGTAGATGGGGTAAATGCAGCAGAAAAAGTAGCACTTAGCTTACAATAAAGGCTTGTCTCTACCTTAAAGAGATTAGATCACTGTCATAAAAAGAAAATGAGAAAGAAAACAACTTTTATACCCGAACCAAAACCAACCCATCTAAAAGTATCTGAGACAATTGATCTCATGACTTTTTTATTGGCAAAAATGGGAGGTATGAGCCGAAATTCGGTGAAGTCACTCTTGGCACACCGCCAGGTAATGGTAAATAATGAGATCACAACGCAATTCAATCAAGAGTTGAAAGCCAATGACTTGGTGACAATAAACAGTGGTCGGGGGAATATAGAATTATCACATCCTAAATTAAGCATCGTATTTGAAGATGCCCATTTAATTATTGTGGAGAAAAAAGAAGGTCTTCTTACCGTTAGTACCGGTGACAACGATGAGACGACAGCCTTCTCTATTCTAAGAACGCATGTAAAGAAGAGTTCTCCCAATAATCGTATTTATACCGTTCACCGTCTCGATCGTGAAACATCTGGAATTTTGATGTTCGCGAAAAGTCGTGAAGTTCAACTTATTTTACAAGAAAATTGGCACCGAATCATTACCCGTCGAGTTTATTTGGCTTTGGTAGAAGGTAGTGTGGAAAAAGAACAAGATACCATAGTCACCTGGTTAACGGAAAATGAGAAATCATTGAAAATTCATTCCAGTGACTCTGATAATGGGGGACAACAAGCTGTTACTCATTATCGTCGTATTAAATCCAATGAAAATTACTCTCTGTTAGAAATAGAACTGGAAACAGGACGTAAAAATCAAATCCGTGTTCACATGCAAGGCATCGGTCATCCTATTGTTGGTGATAAAAAATACGGTGGAGGCTTTAGCCCCATTGGACGCTTAGGCCTTCACGCCCGTGTCTTGGCTTTCTATCATCCTATAACACTGGGTGAAGTTAGTTTTGAAACGATAGTTCCAAGAAATTTCTTGAGTATTTTTCATTAATAGATAGAATTTTATCCATCTTCGGTCATTATTTAGGTCTACACATAAAGCTTAAAGCTAATATTGTACAATTATAATAGTCCCCTCCTTTCTCTGATTGGAATAAATTATTAATTTGTACTTTGTTAATTATCAATTATAGATTCATCATGCTTACCATCAGCAAAGAATTTCATTTTTCGGCAAGTCATCAATTAATGGGTCTGAGAACGGACCATCCTTGTGGACGCATGCACGGACATAATTATATTATTAGGGTTTTTCTGAAAGGAGAGCCCAATAAAGATGGATTTATCCAAGATTATGGTGAATTAAAACCAATTGCCCAATGGATAGATGAAACTTTGGATCACAAGCATTTGAATGATGTTTTTGATTTTCAAACATCAGTGGAAAATATTAGCAAGTACATTTATGACTTGTTTAAAGTGCAATTTCCACTTCTTTATGCCATTGAAATTAGTGAAACGCCCAAAACAAATTGTAGATATGAAGTCTAATGACGCCAAGAAAACAATTCTAAAGGTTGTTGAGATATTTTACTCTATTCAAGGAGAAGGAAGGAATACAGGAAGAGCAGCAGTATTTGTAAGGCTATCTAATTGCAATAAAGATTGTTGGTATTGCGACACTGATTGGAGTATTGGGACAGAGATGACAGCGGGTGAAATTTTAG
>CANFFA010000155.1 GCA_947445425.1 Paludibacteraceae bacterium | reverse complement strand
CAAATTAGAAATTGCAAGTTACTACTCAGCAAAGAAAATATTCGAAATAATAAATTTAAAGTTTGTCTACAATATCACATTCATAAATGTAAAGGTCCTTGTGAAGGATATCAAACAGAAGAAGAGTACAACAAAACAATAAAAGAAATATCTCAAATTATTCAAGGAGATGCAAACGAAATCAGTAAAAGATTACTGCAACAGATGCAAAGCTTGGCAGAAAATTTGAAATTTGAAGAAGCCCAAGCACTGAAATTAAAATATGAATTAATAGAAAACTATAAATCAAAATCAATCGTTGCCAACAGTGTTGTAGAAGATACGGATGTATTTGCTTATGATGAGAATGAAAATTCTGCCTATGTAAACATTCTAAGAATTTCAAAAGGTTGTATCGTTCAAGGATACACCATAGAGTACAAAAAAAGAATTGAGGAGGAAAAAGAAGATCTTTTAGCAACTGCAATAATTGAACTAAGAGAAAAACTAAAAAGCCAATCCAAAGAAATACTAGTTCCCTTTAAATTAAATTATACCATTAAAGGAGCAAATGTAACTATCCCACAAAGGGGAGATCGAAAGAAGTTATTGGAACTTGCCGTTCAAAATGTTCGACAGTTCAAATTGGACAAATTAAAACAAGCTGAAAAATTGAATCCCGATCAAAGGGCCATGCAATTACTTAAAAACATTCAGGAGGTTTTGCACCTTGAAAAAGTACCACTTACGATTGAGTGTTTTGATAATTCTAATATATCAGGTACAGATGCAGTGGCAGCTTGTGTGGTTTTTAAGATGGGCAGGCCTTCAAAAAAAGACTATAGAAAATATAATATCAAAACAGTAATTGGACCAGATGATTATGCTTCCATGAAGGAAGTGGTAAGAAGACGTTATTCAAGAATGATCAATGAAGAAACTCCCCTACCCGATTTGATAATTGCAGATGGAGGCATTGGACAAATGGAGGTAATCAGGCAAGTGATAGAAGACGAACTCAAAATATCCATTCCGATTGCTGGACTAGCAAAAGACAATAAACACAGAACTAAAGAATTGCTCTTTGGATTTCCACCGAAAGAAATTGGCTTGAATCCAAATGATGTGCTTTTCAAATTATTGGCAAGTATGCAAGAAGAGGTACACAGATTTGCAATTACATTTCATCGTGATAAAAGAAGTAAAACGCAAATAGCTTCCGAACTCGATACACTCGAGGGAGTAGGTGAAAAAACCAAAACAGATCTGATCAATCACTTTAAAAGTATAAAGAGAATCAAAGAGGCTAGTTTAGAAGAGCTCGAGAAAATTATAGCAAAAAATAGAGCGGTGATAATTTACAAGCATTTTAGGAAAGAGGCTAGTCCCAATTGAAAAATAATGAAGTAATGAAATGAAAACTGAAGAAAAAGCAGTTAAATAGTCAATATTTGATTTCTAGAGTAGTTTAAAAGCTAGATGGAAAGAAATGACAAACATGGAACAATGATCATATTATCATTATTTTCAATGAATTACACCCCATTTTAACCACAATTGAGGCGCTGAGAATCGAATAAAAACTTCTAACTGCCCATTTATACGTAAATATTAGAAGGAGAAGGCATATTTTATACTGAAAACAACAAAAAATAAAATTTACAAGAAAATAGATTAAGAACAATATATCACAAACTAAAAACATGCTAACACTAAAAATAAAATCCCTAGACAGTATTCAAGAAACTGCTGAACAATTTATCGAGCTAATTGGAGAAAACAGAATATTTGCATTCAACGGAAATATGGGTGCAGGTAAAACAACTTTTATAAAAGCCATTTGCGAAGAGTTGGGTGTGAAAGAAAATGTGAACTCACCAACTTTCGCAATTGTTAATGAATATGAAGCAGCAGATAAAAAAATAATTTACCATTTCGATTGTTACCGTATCAACAAAATTCAAGAAGCACTTGATTTGGGAGCAGAGGAGTATTTGTATAGTGGAAATCTTTGTTTTATTGAGTGGGCAGAAAATATTGCCTCCCTCCTACCCGACTCCATGGTAAATGTAAATATTGAGGAAGACGAATACGGGGAGAGGAATGTGACATTATACTAATTTTCCAATACGCTAATTTGCCAATATGCAAATGAAGGAGCTAGTCGGAATAATGATAATTTATAAAATAAAAAAGAATGAAACAAAAAAAGAAAAGTTCCGTACTGGAACTAGTAAAGGCGGCGCGGAAGCAAAGCCGAGAGGAAGAGATCAAAGCACATGGAAAGTCTATCAACTACCAAAAAGTGATGACTTCAAAAAATGTATACAACCGCAAAAAAAATAAGGCAGACGATGAGTTCCTGCCTTATTTTTTTATCCGAATTGGTATAGATGCAGTGCACTGCGTCTCTTCTACCAAATCGAAACCCTTTTCTCCACTGGTACAAACATGGCATCACCAGCCTTAATTCCAAATGCCTCATACCAAGGTGCAATGTGTGGTAAAGCACCATTTACACGCCATTTTCCGAGCGAATGCGGGTCAGACTTTGTACGTACGAGGATTTCTTCAGGACGGATGTTATTGGCCCATACATTGGCATAAGAAAGGAAAAAACGTTGTTCTGGTGTTAAACTATCCACAGTAGGAAGAGCTAAACCTGTACTTGCTTTTTTAAAGGCCTGAAAAGAAATTTGTAAACCACCATGATCAGCAATATTTTCACCCAAGGTAAATTTACCATTGGCTTTAACATTTGGAGCTACTTGAATAGAATCAAAAAAATTAGACATCACTGCAGCTCTAGCATCAAATTTCTTACCATCTTCTGCAGTCCACCAATCTTTTAGATTACCATCCTTGTCAAATTGACGCCCTTGATCATCAAAACCATGCGTCATTTCATGTCCTATTACCACACCAATGGCACCATAATTAAAGGCATCATCAGCATTCATATCAAAGAAAGGGTATTGTAGAATACCTGCAGGAAAACAGATTTCATTGGTGGATGGATTGTAATAAGCATTAACCGTTTGAGGAGTCATTAACCATTCCGTTTTATCAACCACCTTGCCTGCTTTTGCAACCATATAAGCATATTCAAAACGATTGGCACGTTGAATATTAGCATAATAAGAATCCTTCTTAATATCCAATAAAGAATAATCTCTCCATTTATCTGGATATCCAATTTTGACAATAAATGAATTTAACTTCTCTGTTGCCTTTAATTTTGTCGAATCACCCATCCACTCAAGTGATTTAATTCGCTCTCCAAGAGAAACTTGCAAATTATTAACCAGCTTCAACATTCTTTCTTTTGCTTCTGCAGGAAAATACTTTTTAACGTACATCTGCCCTACCGCTTCTCCCAATGTACCATCAACTGAAGCGACAGCACGTTTCCAGCGTGGCTTCTGTTCTTTTTTTCCTGATAAAGTCTTACCATAAAATTCAAAGTTTTGAGCAGAAATAGCATCGCTTAGGTAAGCTGCTGACTCATCTATCACTTTCCACTGTAAATAAGCAATTTGAGCCGCTAAAGGCATAGATTCAATGATTTTACCAACCTCTATCAATGACTCCTTTTGAGATACGCTTAACTCAGTAGTCTTTTTTAGTCCTAAAGTTTCAAAATAAAGCTTCCAATTGAGTACAGGAACCATTTTTTGAAGCTCTTTAACAGTCATTTTATTATAATTGGCATGTGGATCACGCAATTTTACTTTATCGTAAGCAGCTGTAGCCAAACGGGTTTCGATTTGCAATACAACTTCCATATTTTTTTGAGCACGCGTAGCCGTATAACCAAATAGTTGAAACATTTTAACAACATGCAATTTGTACTTATCACGTATACTTTTAGTATGTTCATCATTTTCAAGATAATAGTCCCTTTCATGTAAACTGATTCCACCTTGATGCGTTTGCACTAAGTATTTTGAACTATTCATCGCATCAGCATCTACATAAACAGAGAAAAAAGGATCTACTCCCATCATCAATAGTTCTGGTAACAAAGTTGATAAATCACCAATAGATTTAATCAAAGCTATTTTCTTCAAAGTAGGTTGCACAGGACTGAAACCATCAAGATTTAACCTTGCACTATCCATTGCAAGTCTATACAAATCACCAATTTTTTGTTCCACAGTTCCTTGAGCAGCTGTCTTAACTGCAATTTCAGTAATCAAACCTTTTAGTTGCTTACGATTATTTTCAGCCAACATATCAAAACTACCAAAACGAGCATACTCACCAGTCAAAAGGTGATTTAGCATCCAACCGCCACAGGCATATTGGTAGAAATCTTGTTTTGGACTCATTGTTCGGTCCAAATTTTTAATATCAACGCCAGAATTTTGGGCAAAAGCAGTAGTTAAAGTGGTCATAATTACAAAAGAGGATAAAATACCTTTTAGTGAAAAAATAGAGTTCATAATAAATAATTTATTTGAAGTTAAAATATTGTACTGAAGGTTTAAAGGAAGATTATAAAGCACATTGATCTTGTGAAAAACTATCGAGTTCACTATCATTCTCTTGAACTAAAAACTCAGGTTCTTTTACAGAGTCAATAATTGCAAAAAGCTCATCCAATTTGGTGGCTTGGAGCATGGCTATACGAGTGGGCTTAAAATTTGGAATCCCTTTAAAAGCAGGTGCAAGGGCGATATGGCGACGGGTATGAATGATACCGCGGTGTTCATCCAAAAAATCTATTGCATTGAGAACCTGTTGCTTGATGATAGAAATTTTCTCGTCAAAACTCAAATCAGCTCTGTGAACACCGTGTTTAAGATAGTGTTTCATTTCAGCAAAAATCCAAGGTTTACCAATCGCAGCTCTACCCATCATAATTGCATCAACACCATAGCGATCAAAACATTCCCGGGCACGTTCAGGTGTAGTCACATCGCCATTTCCAATAATTGGAATGTGCATACGTGGATTGTTTTTAACAGCACCAATCAAGGTCCAATCAGCATCTCCAGTATACATTTGTGCCCTGGTTCGGCCATGAATAGTTAATGCAGCAATCCCTACATCTTGTAAACGCTCTGCCAATTCAACGATCACCTTACTATCTTCATCCCATCCCAACCTGGTTTTCACAGTCACAGGTAATTTAACAGCATTGATAACAGAAGAAGTAATTTCCAATAATTTAGGTAAATCTTTTAAAAGTCCTGATCCAGATCCTTTACCAGCCACTTTTTTAACAGGACATCCAAAATTCAAATCAATTATATTGGGTTGCACAGCTTCAGCTATACGTGCAGCTTCAGCCATAGTATCGGCATCTCGTCCATAAATTTGTATGGCCAAAGGACGTTCGCCCTCTGAAAAATTGAGCTTCTGTTCAGTACGTTTTATACTCCGAATTAACGCATCGCAAGAAATGAACTCAGTATAAAGCATGTCAGCACCAAATTGCTTACAAAGTAAGCGAAAAGCAGGATCCGTAACATCCTCCATTGGGGCTAAAAAGAGTGGGTATTCGGGAAATTCAATGTCAGCAATTTTCATGTGTAAATATTGTGCTAAATAATTAATTTGCCAATGATTGGCCTATACAGTAAGAAAATACAAATGTACGAAATTTCTTTTTCTGTTCTCAAAATAAATTAGAATATACTTGTAATATATACTATTTTGATATACATTTGTATTTATAATAAAAAAATTCAAATGCTATGAAAACAATTTCATTAAAAATAGACGATTCAATATTCGACGAAACAGAAACGATATTATCGAAAATTAAAAACTCACGAAACAGATATATAAATGAGGCATTGGCTTACTACAATCAAGTACAGAAAAAGAACATACTTGAAAAAAAACTCACTATCGAGTCAAAATTAGTAAGTGAGGATTCATTATCAGTACTAAAGGAATTTGAAGATATTATAGAAAATATATAAGATGCTAATTAAACAATTTGAAATATGGATAGCCGATCTAAACCCTCAGAAAGGTACAGAAGCTGGTAAAACTAGGCCTGTATTGGTTGTACAAACCAATTTACTGAATAAAATTCATCACCCATCTTGTATTGTTTGTCCTATTACTACAAACGTAAAAAAAGAGGCAGAAGTTCTGAGGGTGCATCTAAAAAAAGGGATGGCAAATCTTCATAATAATTGCGATATAATGATAGACCAAATTCGAGCAATTGATAATCAGCGATTAATCTCCAAAGTCGGGAATCTACCAAAAGAGCTAGTAATGATTGTAAAAGAAAATAT
>CANFFA010000154.1 GCA_947445425.1 Paludibacteraceae bacterium | reverse complement strand
AATGTTTAATGATTTAGGCGGTTGTGTTTTCGAAGTGTCTATCGTGGACGCAAATTTTTTGAGATTTGCTGCAGCTGCATCAATTTGTCCTATACCGAGTTTAATTTCGAAAGCAGCATATTCACCCGTATATTGTTGCACAATGGCATCCACTTCCAGGTTGGTAGAGTCGCGATAATGATATACGCTTGCATCATTAGCTTGTGCATAAACTCTAAGTTCGTGTACAACAAGCGACTCAAACAGAAAACCGGTAAATTTCAGGTCGGCAAGCAAGGACTTTTTGGTAGCACCAAGTGCTGCAACAGCAAGCGAAACATCAGTAAAGTGTCGTTTTGAAGATTTTCTGAGTTGAGCAGATGAACGTAAATGCGTATTCCATGCCGGCTGATTTTCAACTATCATTAACCGTTCGAGCGTGTCGAGATAATCGTAAATTGTCGGGCGCGAAATACTTACACTTTCCTTTTCAAAAATATCAGCTTCGATCGAGGTCGTTTCAATGGTTGTAGCTGTATTTCTTGCTAACGACCGAAGCAGGTTGCGCACTTTGGCAGGGTCGCGCTTCATATCAGATACGCGGCTCATATCTACTTCGGCAAGTAAATTGATATAGGCACGATTTATATCTGTTGCCTGAGAAATACTTTTGTTTATCAGACCAGGGAAACCCCCAATTATTATCTTCTCAATAATAAATTCCAGATCAGTTGCTTCGTCCTGCACATCAATTATTCCTCCCTCCAGAAGAGCTTTCAAGCTAATTTTTCCAGTTGAATGTCCTAGCTCCTGCCAACTCATGGTGCGCATATCGAGTGTAGTAAACCTACCTGCACCAGAGTGTTTTTTTGTTTTTTCATCGGGGTTAGCCGAAGCTGTAAGAATAAATTGAGCAGGCATGGCACGTTTGTCCACTTCATGACGAACAAGATTCCAAAGTTTTGGCTGTTCTTGCCACTCATCTAAAAGGCGAGGCGAATTTCCAAGCAAAAGGCGGGCGGGTGCAGTTTCTATTAATAGTGGTACTTGCGGGTCGGTATCAATTTCCAAAATACTTTTCGAAAATTGCCTTGCCGATTCTGTCTTTCCGCACGCTTTAGTACCACGAATTAGTATAGCTCCGGCTGCTTGTAATTTACGCTCAAGTTCTGTGTCAGTTATGCGGTGTAAGTATGCCATAATTGATAAATAATTGACTTGTTATCTAATTTCTATGTAAAGATACATAAAATGTTTTACATATTATATCATTTATATTTTGCATATTATAATAAATATATCTTACATATTATTTCATTTATACTTTACATATTATAAGAACTTGATTTTGCATGACACAGAGATGACGAAAATTGGGAATTTTAGAAAGTAAACTAAAAATAGGACATTATAATATGTTCAATCTAAATTATTATCTTTGCCATCTACATTAGTAAAAATTGCAAATACATGAGACAAATACTATCAATACTAATTGGATTTTTATTGTTCATTACGTTGGGCAACCTAAAATCCGAAAACATCACTTTCAACTATTTAGGTGTTTCAGAAGGTCTTTCGCAGAATTCTGTAACAGCATTGGCACAGGATAGTATTGGTAGAATATGGATTGGTACACGCGATGGGCTGAATGTATACGATGGCAACAAAATAAAAATATTCCGACAAATAAGAGGAATTTCTAATACGCTTTTAGGCCATTTTGTAAACGATATTAAAATTTATGGCAACAATCTTTGGGTAGTTACCAAGTCGGGCGTATCGAAACTGAACATTTCAAATTCTAAATTTACAAGCTATCCTAAACAAGGGGTTATTAAGATAATTAACTACAAAGGGGTGGTTTTAGCCGGCACAAAAACCGGTTTGCTTACATTGGACGAATCGTCGAAAAAATTTCAGCAAAGCCCCATTTTACCCAATTTCAATGGCAGTGTTACCCACTTTTTTATCGACAAATCTCAAACCTTGTGGATTTCGACCAGCAAGGGTGTATTCTCCCTTTTAAAAAGTGGTATTATTGTTAAGGTGTTCGATTATTCGGCTACTGTTACGTATATTGACAAACACAAACAAATCTGGATTGGCACATCGGATAATGGGGTGTTTGTATTCAATAATAAACGTCAAGTTTTTAAACATTTTGTGCACAGCAACAGCGCAAATTCAATTCCCAACAATAGTGTGCGCGACATTGAGCAGGATGTGAAAGGGAATATCTGGATTGGTACTTTTAAAGGTTTATCGGTTGTAAATTCATCCAATTTTAGCATTCAGAATTTCACCAGCGACGATAAGAGAGAAAAATCGTTATCGCACAACAGCATTTATGCACTGCTTCGCGACAAGCAAAACGGTATGTGGATAGGTACTTTTTATGGTGGAATTAGTTATTTTAATCAAGATGTTTATTCGCAATATGAGATTGTAAAAGAGAGCGACAGAGGCACCAGTTCGGGGGTAATAGGCGAAATGCTCGAAGATAATAATGCAAATCTTTGGATTGCAACCGAAGGTGGTGGTTTGAATTACCTGAACCGCAAAACAGGTAAATTTACTCATTATCAGCATGTGGAAGGAAAATCCGGACTCTCGGAGGATATTATCCGCTCGCTTTACTTAAAAGATAAAAATACTTTATTGATAGGTACGCATTTTGGCGGATTAAATGTAATGGATATCAAAGCGGGCACCATTAAAACGTTTATGCACAACCCAACCGATGCCACTTCCATACCTTCAAATATCGTCAGAGATATTGTACCCTTCAAAGGCCAATTTCTGTTAGCTACCGACAAAGGTTTAGTGAAATACGATGCAACTAATCATCGGTTTAGTTTGTTTTTTTCTAAACTCAAACAACAATTTGTATCGGTTATGGTTAATTGTATTCTCGAAGATAGTTTTGGTACACTTTGGTTCGGTACCGAAGACTATGGATTATATGCATATCAGCAAAAAACGGGTGTTTTAAAACGCTATAATACTAACTCAGGCAATACGAAATCAATTGGCGACAACAACATTTCGTGCATGTATGAAGATCATAATTTCAGGCTTTGGATTGGCACATCGGGTGGCGGATTAAATAAGTACAATCGCGAAAAAGACTGCTTTGAAGTGTATAACATTACCACACATAATTTTCCAAGCAATTTCATTCTGGGTATTAAGGAATCGAACTACGGAAGTTTGTGGATATCTACGTCCAAAGGGCTTTTGCTCTTCGATGTACATAGGAACAAGGTTTTTAACTATTCTCAAAAAAATGGTTTTCCGATTGATGAATTAAATCAGAATGCATTGTATTTGTCGAATAATGGCGAAGTGTTTGTTGGCGGTATTCACGGATTAGTGTCGTTCAACGAAAAAGCCATTCTGAACCAAAAGCAACAACACAGTATAACTTTCGAATCGCTGTATGTGAATAACAAAGAAGTTTTGCCGAAGGATGACTCTGAAATTCTTGAAAATACATTAGCTTTACCGACAAAATTGTGCTTAGGCCAGGACAAAATGTGTTTACCATAGACTATACAGCCTGTAATTACATTAAAACAAGCAAAATCACCTACCGTTATAAATTAGAGAATTTTGATGCTGATTGGATAGAAGCAGGTGACCAAACGAGTGTTACTTATACTAACCTCAACCCTGGCAGTTACACACTCCGCGTGCAAGGTTTAAGTGCCGTTAAAGGTGCCATGATTGGCGAAAACAACTTACAGATAAAGGTCTTACCTCCGCTTTACCGAACTTGGTATGCCCTCGTTTTTTACATTCTACTTACAATTAGTATTGTATTGTGGGTAAAACGTATGTACAGCAATCGTATTATTCTCGAAAATAGAGTAAAGTTCGAACAGCGCGAAAAGAATCAGATTTACCAATTAAATCAGTCAAAATTAGAGTTCTTCACCAATATCTCGCATGAGTTTCGTACTCCTCTAACACTTATTTCAGGCACTTTGGAGTTGATACTCGAAAACCCCAAAAAATTGAAAGATAGTCTTTCAAAAATAATCAGTACACACAAAAATGTAATCCGATTGAATAATTTGGTAACTGAATTGCTCGATTTTCGTAAATTAGAACTCGGTTACAACCGACTGAAGGTCCAGGAAGTTAATTTCCAGCAGTTTATAGAAGATGTTTACAATTCATTTTTGGATTATGCTCAACACCATGCCATTGAGTTTAATTACACACAGAAATTGGATGTCGTCCTGTGGATTGATAGAACTCAAATGGAAAAAGTATTCTATAATCTACTTTCGAATGCATTTAAGTTTGTAGATGATGAACACGGGAAGGTTTCTATGCAGGTTTCGGAAACTCCGGATCGGGTGCAAGTTCTTATCGAAGACAATGGTATTGGCATTTCGAAAGAAAAAATTGATAAGATTTTTGATCTTTATTATCAGATAGATAACATGCAACTTAGTCCTAAGCGCAAAGGAAGTGGTATTGGTTTGGCCTTGTGTAAGACTATTATGACGGAGCATGCTGGCGAAATTTCTGTTAATTCCGATGAAAATGGAACAGTATTTACAATCAGCTTACAAAAAGGGAAAGCGCATTACAAAGAAAGTGAATTTGTGACTGAAATAAACGACGTACAACCGCATACCATAAAGGTTTTCGAAATGGCTGAAGTTGACGATGTGCTTGACATAACCAATTTACCGGAAATGGACCATCAACATTTATCGCTGTTGATTGTGGAAGATAATCCCGAAATGCGTAAGTTGCTACGCAGTATTTTCGAATTCACTTATAAGATTTACGAAGCCGAGGATGGCGAAGAAGGCGTTCGCAAAGCCATCGAAATTCAGCCAACCGTTATTATTTCGGATGTAATGATGCCTAAAGTTTCGGGTACTGAACTTTGCGCCAAACTGAAACGCAACATCCAAACCAGCCATATTCCTATTATATTGCTTACAGCCAAAGCCACTGAGGAATTTAAAATTGAAGGCTTGGAAACAGGCGCCGACGATTATATTACCAAACCATTCAGCAATAAATTACTTCAAGTAAAGGTTAAAAATATTATACACAATAAACAATTACTTCAACAAAAATTCAGAAACGATCCGCACATACAAGTAAGTGAAGTAACTCCCAACTCGCTAGATCAAAAATTTCTGGATCAGGCCCGTGCTATAGTGACAAAGCATTTAGATCAAACTGAGTTTGTGGCACAGGATTTTGCCCGTGAACTGGGTGTGGGACGCTCCAAACTATTCGACAAAATTAAGGGCATAACAGGCCAAACACCAAATGAATTCATTGTATCCTTTCGCTTAGCCAAAGCAGCTGAAATGTTGCTCAAAGAAAACGACGAACTCAATATTTCTGAAATAGCCTATAACGTGGGCTTCAGCACTGCCAGCTATTTCAGTAAATGCTTTAAACAGCATTTTGGCGTAACACCTACCGAATATTTGATAAACAGAGTAAAGTAAAAATAAATGATATGCTTTGGGTGAATAACTCCATCCTTGTGGATAATAAAACTTAAACAAAACGCAATATCGTACTTCTAATCAGGATTTTTACATATCCGATAGGACGGGATGATCCAAAATTGTTTCAGTATTTTGGAATCCTTTAATTGTTAATCTTTTGATTCTTTTGAAATCAATTGAAAAATCGAATGCCAGTAATAAATATATTACCTAACTTTGTACAGTCAATTAAAACCAATTAACGCCATGCCAATCGTATTCACCTTCTTTGGATTCAGATTTTTATTTTTCTCAAATGATCACGAACCAATTCATATTCACGTAGTAAAAGGAACAGGTCCTATTGTCGAAAGTGCAAAATTCAATATTCTTCCAGAAGTACTATTGATAGAAAACGATGGATTAAAGCAAAGTGAATTAAAAATGGCAGAAGCCGTAATAGAGGAGAACAAAGAAGTTATTATTGAACGATGGAACGAATTTTTTAATAACAAATAGAATGGAAGCTATCACTAAAATTTGGTTTACCGAAAAGGCGGTTTGCATCAAAACTGCTGATGGGATAGAGGGAATGGAGCTATTGTCAGACTATCCACGCCTAAAGCATGCCACAGTCGCACAACGCGAAAAGTATGAAATAAGTAAATTTGGAATCCATTGGGCTGAATTGGATGAAGATTTGAGTTTTGATGGTTTTTTTAGAAAAAACGAATCAGAAAATACTTTGTCTTCAATATTTAAGTTACATCCCGAAGTAAACATATCTGCTT
>CANFFA010000153.1 GCA_947445425.1 Paludibacteraceae bacterium | reverse complement strand
TAGAGAAGATTAATTTATGCGATTTAATTGCAATTTTATCTGCTTTTGCCCCATCAGTTTTATTGATGTAATTTGTTTTGTCAATGCATAAGTTGTTGATTGTGTTTTTCTTGTATGATATTTTGTAGCTTTGTAAATTTATTTCGATTGTATCTATTTGTGATTTTTTAAGTTTTTAAATCTTCTATCTTCATAATTTTATTCCAATTAATGACGCTTTTATCAAATAATAAAAAGCTCACAAATGAAGAAAATTTCTTCTTTTGTGAGCTTTTAGTATTTAGTAAAGCTAAGGACTTGGTTTAATTACCTCCTCCTAAACAGAACTTTAGTATATTCTTTCAGACATACGTTTGTAGCCATCATAACGCCATTTAGCATTGGCTTCAGCAGCAACAAATAGTTCAGTAGCTTCAACAGGGAATTGTTTCAATAGTGTTGTATAACGTACTTCACCTCTCAAGAAGTCTTGGAATTTATCCCACTGTGGCTCTTTTGAGTCAACTACCATTGGGTTTTTACCTTCTGCTTCTAAATCTGGATTGTAGCGATATAGGTGCCAGTAACCACATTCTACTGCACGTTTTTGCTCATCATTTGCCTTACCCATTCCGGCTACAATTCCGTGTGAAATACATGGAGAGTAAGCAATAATTACCGATGGTCCGTCAAATGCTTCAGCTTCACGTATTGCTTTCAAGGTTTGAGCTTGATTTGCGCCCAATGCGACTTGTGCTACATATACATAACCATAGGTTGCAGCGATCATACCCAAATCTTTTTTGCGAACACGTTTCCCTGATGCAGCAAATTTTGCAACGGCACCAACCGGAGTTGATTTAGATGCTTGACCACCTGTATTTGAATAGATTTCTGTATCCAATACCAAGATGTTTACGTTTTTACCAGAGGCAATTACGTGGTCTAATCCACCAAAGCCGATATCATAAGCCCATCCATCACCACCGATGATCCATTGTGAAACTTTGATCAAATATTGTGATAATTCAAGGACTTCTTTACAAATTTTACAATCACAAGCTTTGATCAATGGCATGATTTTGGCTTCTAATTCTACAGTCTTATCAGCGTCTAAATGATTTTCAATCCATTCTTGGAATAGTGCTTTTAATTCATCAGAACAGGTATCAGAACTTTGAGCTTCAGTCATGATGCGAACCAAACGTGCAGTCATGTTGTCGTTAGCAAAGGTCATGCCCAATCCAAATTCAGCATTATCTTCAAACAAGGAGTTTGCAAAAGCTGGTCCACGACCTTGATCGTTAGTTGTATAAGGAGTAGAAGGAGCAGAGGCAGAGTAAATAGAACTACAACCAGTTGCATTGGCAATTAATTGACGACTTCCAAATAGTTGAGAAACTAATTTTACATATGGAGTTTCTCCACAACCAGAACAAGCACCTGAGAATTCAAACATTGGCGTTGCCAATTGAGAATTTTTCACATTGCTTTTTGTATCAACTAAATGTTGTTTTGATTTAACTTCTGTTGCACAATAGGTCCAGTTTTTTTGATTTGGATATTGAGTGTCAATTGGCACCATGGTAAGTGCTTTCTCACCTTTATTACCTGGACATACATCAGCACAGTTGTAACAACCCATACAATCAAGAACGTCTACTTGAATACGGAATGCAGTATCTGCAAATTGTTTACCATTGGTTTTAAGCATGTCAGTAAACGGTGCTTTTGCTTGTTCTGCTTCATCCAAGATGAAAGGGCGAATAGCAGCGTGAGGACATACATAAGCACATTGGTTACATTGAATACAATTGCTTGAATTCCAAACCGGTACAAATGCAGCAACACCACGTTTTTCGTATTTACTGGTACTTTGTGGCCAAGTTCCATCCTCACGACCTTTGAAGGCGGATACAGGAAGACTATCACCTTCTTGTGCATTGATGGTACGAACCACGTCTTTGATAAATGCTGGAACTATTTCAGTAATTTCTGCATCTTCATCTACAAGATTTGCCCATTCAGCAGGAATCTCAACTTTAGTATAATCACCACCACGATCAACGGCAGCATAGTTCATGTTTACAATCTTCTCACCTTTTTTACCGTAAGATTTATTGATTGCATATTTCATTTTCTCAACAGCCAATTCGTAAGGTACTACATTGGTTATTTTGAAAAATGCTGATTGTAAAATTGTATTGGTGCGGTTACCCAAACCAATTTTCTCTGCAATGTTTGTTGCATCAATAATATAAAGGCTGATGTTGTTTTCAGCAAAGTATTTTTTGATTTTAACAGGAAGGTTCTTTTGAACTTCTTCTGCATTCCAAATCGTATTTAGCAAGAAAGTTCCATCTTTCTTCAAACCTTTGGTAACTTCATACAATTTCAAGTATGCTTGTACGTGACAAGCTACGAAATTAGGAGTCGTTACAAAGTAGGTTGAACGAATAGGATTATCACCAAAACGTAAGTGTGAACAAGTAAAACCGCCCGATTTTTTTGAATCATATTCAAAATAAGCTTGACAGTATTTATCAGTGTTATCACCAATGATTTTAATAGAGTTTTTGTTCGCTCCAACTGTACCATCAGCACCTAGACCATAGAATTTAGCTTCGATGATTCCTTCGCCACCCAATGCGATTTCTTTTTTCATCGGTAATGATGTAAAGGTAACATCATCAACAATCCCTACAGTAAAGTGGTTACGTGGTTCTGGTAAGCTTAAGTTTTCATAAACAGAGAATACTTGAGCTGGAGTAAAGTCTTTTGAAGACAAACCATAACGTCCACCAACAACCAATGGCTGGTTTTCTGTACCGTACAATACATCTTTAACATCTAAGTACAATGGCTCGCCACCTGCACCTGGTTCTTTGGTACGATCCAATACGCAAATGCGTTTTGCTGTTTTTGGTAATGCAGCAAGGAAGTGTTTTGCGGAGAATGGACGATACAAGTGAACTGAAATTAAACCAACTTTTTCTCCTTTGGCAAGTAAGTAGTCAATTCCTTCACGAATTGCTTCTGTTGATGATCCCATTGCAATAACAACACGATCAGCATCTTCAGCACCATAATAATCAAATAGACCGTATTTACGTCCTGTGATTTTGTAGATTTCATTCATGTAATCTTCAACAACCCCAGGAATAGCATCGTAAAAAGGATTACAAGCTTCACGGGCTTGGAAGTAAATATCGCCATTTTGAGCAGTACCACGTACCACTGGGTGTGCAGGGCTCAATGAACGTTGACGAAATTCTTTTAAGGCGACTCTATCTAAAAGTGGTTCTAATTCTTCTTGGTCTAAAACCTCAATTTTTTGAATTTCATGTGAGGTACGGAAACCATCAAAGAAATGTACAAAAGGCACACGGGTTTTAATTGTAGCAAGGTGAGCAATAGCAGATAAATCCATCACTTCTTGAACCGAGCCAGTAGCTAGCATAGCGCATCCAACTTGGCGAACCGCCATTACATCTTGGTGGTCACCAAAAATGGAAAGTGCGTGAGATGCCAATGCACGAGCCGAAACATGAAAAACACCTGGAAGTAATTCTCCAGCCATTTTATACATATTGGGGATCATTAGCAATAAACCTTGTGAGGCAGTGTAAGTAGTGGTCAATGCGCCTGCTTGAAGTGCTCCGTGCATTGCTGCAGCAGCACCAGCTTCTGATTGCATTTCTTGTACTTGCACTTTCTCGCCGAAAATATTTTTACGACCAGTTGCAGCCCATTCGTCTACATACTCTGACATTGTAGTCGATGGCGTGATGGGATAAATTGCAGAGACTTCGGTGAACATATAAGATATATGTGCCGCTGCTTGATTTCCATCACAGGTTAAAAATTTTTTAGATTTTGCCATTTTGTTAGAAATTATTGATAATTAAATTAGAATTTTAAAAAAAAAGAATGTCCCCCCCCCTAGCCCCTAAAGGGGAACAAATCTCTTCCCCTTTAGGGGCTAGGGGTTTTGTTTAGTATAAGAACCCAAACAACCAAAGTGGAATTACGTTTTTACTGCCTATCGTTATGTCGTTTACAGCGTAGGTTACTTTTGAGTAGAGCTTTCCACTGCTTGGTTTGCTTTCACATCTAAAAGTATATTGCTCATCTATGCTAAAATCCTGCTTGTAATGACACATCTTAACTTTGTGTTTCGCTTGCAGGGCATTGTAGAAAAATGTTTTTTGTTCCGCTATTCTGTCTACTATGCCAAGATTCACAGCATGCATCAAGTTGGTATTGCCTGCATAAATTTGATTTGGCTTTTTGGGATATTCGTCACCATTTACATAGAGTAGATTTATCAAGCGTGCGTCGGCCAAGTACTTGATGTAGTTCATAATGGTGGCACGAGATGTTTCAATTTCTTTACTGAGTAAGCTTACATTGGGCGCACAAGGTGCACTGATGGTAAGTAAATACAGTAATTTTCTGATTTTAGATAGATATTTGGGCTCAATTTGCTTAATGAGCAGAATATCAACTTCTAACATCATATTCATGGTTTTGAGCAAGGTGTCGGAAAAATTATGCTCTTCCAAATAAAATGGATAATAACCATGATGCAAATAATCATTGAAGTAATCAAGTGCTTGAAGTTCTTTGCCTATCTCTTCAGCAATTTGAACATGATTTTGTGTAATGTCTTGTAATTTGTAAGCAGGAAATGTAGAGCCTGTTTGTAAATTTAAAAATTCTCTAAATGAAAATCCTCTTAAGTTGTAAGCAGATACAATATTTTGAATGTCATTGTTTTCTTCAATCAGCCGCATTACTGTAGACCCAGAGAAAATAATATGAAGGGAAGGAAAACGGTCGTAGCACTCTCTTAGTTCTTTAGACCAGTTTTCATACTTAAAGGTTTGGTCGATTAATAGGGTGTGACCACCATCATCAGTAAAATTTTCAGCAAATTCAACCAAACTATGTTTGGTAAAGTAAAAATCATTGAGGCTAATAAACAGACATTGTTTGCTGTTGCCAAAATGGTTTTTTGCGTATTGAAGTAAAAAAGTTGTTTTACCTACACCACGACTTCCTTTTATTCCTATCAGGCGGTGCGTCCAGTCGATTTCATCCATTAACAGTCGCTTCACTGGCGAATGTACGTGCGCTACTAAATACTGATGTGTTTTGTAAAATGCCTGCATTTGTATTTAATTTGCTGCAAAATTAGCAATAATATTCTGTTTTGCAAAGTAGAGATAGCAAAATAAGGTTAATAAAGCTTGAGAGGGAAATATCTATTGTTATTTAATGTTATTTGTGGTCTGGGTGGAAATTCCATTTATGAACCATTAACTTAGCTGCTTGGGCGTAGTGGTTTGAAATTCTTTTAGGTAAAAAGGCTCAAAATAGGCTAGGTCTTCAAATTGTTTTTTCTCAAATTTGGAGTTTGAAAAGGAAATCATATTCTCAGCCAAAGGGATGAGATTGTCGATAAATTTAGCAGAAGGGTGGGTGAGGGTTGATTTACATTTCTCAGCACCATTACCAAAAAAATATACAGTGTGTTTTTCTAGAAAATTTGAATAAGATGTTTCGTCGATAATGTCAGGTGTAATTTCACGTTGAATTTCTCCATTGAAATTGTACAATGCAGCATAAACTTCCATTCTTCTTGCATCAATCATTGGGCAAAACAATGCAGTTTTATCTATGCCTTCTGTGTTTAGTGCTTGAACTGTTATTACTTCTAAAGTACTTATCGAAATGAGTGGAATGTCTAATCCATAACAGATTCCTTTAGCAGTAGATACCCCAATTCGCAAACCGGTATAAGATCCTGGTCCACTGCTCACTGCTACTGCATCCAAATGTTTATTCAAAGATTTAAGTACATCCATTCCTTGTTCAATGAAAACGCTCAAAAGTGCAGCATGATTCATTCCTTCTGCATCTATAGCAGTAAACAGGCAGTTAAGGCCTTCATGTATGGCAATTGAACATACATTAGTGGAAGTCTCTATATTTAAGATAATCGGTGTTGACATATATTTCTGTTTTGACTGAATTTTGATTTAGAGTGCAAATTTACATAATATTTATTGACTGCTAAAAATGAAAAATCCTCGCCTTCATTTGAAGACGAGGATTTGTAGTAATTTAAAGTGTCAATGAATTATTTGACAGTCACTTGAAGTGGTTTTGAGATCGCTTCGCTAAATGATTTTACAGCTTTAAACCATTCATCATCGGTTGAGTGTATCCATTTACTCCATCCTCCTCCAAAATAATAAGTGAAGTTGTCACCAACTTTATAAT
>CANFFA010000152.1 GCA_947445425.1 Paludibacteraceae bacterium | reverse complement strand
TTGATAAAATTTATTTATTCCATTCCTGCAGGAACTATACCAGCCAATTCTTGATCAACTAGAATACGACCACAATATTCACATACAATGATTTTTTTACGTAAACGAATATCCATTTGACGTTGTGCTGGAATTTTATTAAAACAACCTCCACAAGCATCACGTTGTACATATACAACTGCTAAACCATTTCGTGCATTTTTACGAATACGTTTAAAGGCAGTCAATAACCTGGATTCGATTAACAATTCAATCTCTTTAGCATTCTCACGCAATCTTTCTTCCTCTTGTTTAGTCTCAGAAACGATTTCGTTCAACTCACCTTTCTTCTGCTCCATATCGAGTTTACGCTCAGACAATTGGTCAGTATTCTTTTTCTGATCGGCACTTTTAGATTCTTGAGAGGCGCTAAACTCACGAATACGTTTTTCGCATAACTCTATTTCTAGTGTTTGGAATTCAATCTCTTTTGATAAATTGTCGTATTCACGATTATTGCGTACATTCTCTTGTTGCTCCTGATATTTTGCAATTTTCATACGAGATTCTTCAATCTCAAATTTCTTACTTGCAATGGTAGCAGCAATCTCCACTAATTCAGATTCATAATGCTCCAAACGAGTGGTCAAACCAATAATCTCGTCTTCTAAATCTTGTACTTCCAATGGAAGTTCACCACGGAGAATCTTAATTTCATCTATTTTTGAAACTGCCTTTTGAAGTTCGTAAAGAGCCTTTAACTTTTCTTCAACGGTAATTTCCTTTTCTGCTTTTACTTCTGTAGCCATTTTGATTACAAATAATTTATGGGATTGGTTTTAATCTTTGAAATTTGGACTGCAAATGTAGGCATTTTTTTTGTAATTATCTCAAAAAAAATGTCTTTTGTGAATTGTTCGCTTTCATAATGTCCTATATCGGCAATAAGAATTTTTTCCTCTGCCTCAAAAAATTCGTGGTATTTAAAATCACCGGAAACAAAAACATCTGCTTCGGCAACAAGGGCATCTTTTAAAAATGAACTTCCAGCCCCTCCACAAATTGCCACACGTTTAATTTTATTTCCTAATAAACGGGTGTACCGTATTGCTGGTTGATTAAAAGTCGTTTTCAGTAGTTTTAGAAAGTCCATTTCATCCATCTCCTCGACCAATTCACCCACTAGCCCTGCTCCTACTTGTTTCCAGCTATTTTCAAGTGGAATGAGATCATAGGCTGGCTCTTGATATGGGTGAGTCTCGTGCAATGCTGCCAGGACTTTAGACTTCGAAAGAACAGGTAAAATCATTTCTACCCTTGTTTCTGGCTCTGTATGAAATTGATTTAGCTCACCCACAAAAGGTTTTGCATTTTCATTGGCTCTAAAAGTACCTAAACCTTCAACATTAAAGCTACAAGCATCATAATCACCAATGTGACCAGCACCTGCATCAAATAAGGCTTGACGAAGTGCATAGGCATGAATTTGAGGAACAAAAACGACCAACTTCAGTAAAGAATTTTTCTTTGGTTGAAGAATTCTATTGTTTATAAGGCCTATTTTTTCTGCAATCTTACCATTTACACCTTCCAGCACATTGTCCAAATTGGTATGGGCCGCATAGATGGCTATATCATTTTTAATTGCCAAGATAACACATCGTTGGACCTCATTTTTCCCAACCAATTGTTTTAATCCACTAAAAATAAGCGGGTGATGTGAAATAATAAGATTACACTGTTTTTGAATTGCTTCTTCAATAACCGCTTCGGTAATATCAATGCTAACCAATACGCCTTTAACGCTCATTTGTGGATTACCAACGAGTAGACCGGCATTGTCGTAGCTTTCTTGCAAAGACAATGGTGCAACTTCCTCAATAAGTTCACAGATGGATTTTACAGTTGTATTAATTTGGTTCACAATTATTTAGTTTATTAAGCTGGGACAGTTACTTCTTCATTTACTTCAATGAAATTGGTAATTTTGGCATTGATCAAAATATTATACCAGCCCAATACTTTACGAATATCACTTGGGTAAACACGCTCACGATCATATTCAGGAAGTACTTCGCCCATGAATTTACGTAGCGTGTCATTATCTGCTTTTGTATCAATGGAACACAGGGCACCATTTTCTTTTAGCTTTAAATTCTCCAACACTTGACCCAAAGGAATTTCAGTTGATTCAGTAAAAATAGCAATATCACCCAATGATACTACTTTATCTTTGGTGTAGGCAGGAACGCGTTTACCATCGATTAAAGACTCCACAACCAACATATTTTTTCCTTGAGAAATCAATTTAAAAAGTCCCGGTTTACCAGTGATAGATAAAATTTCTTTTAACATAAATATTTATTATTAGTTTTAATTTTTAATTCAATTAAAATTTCTTTTCGAAAAAATCTTGATTATAAAAAACGAAGCAATTCTTTTAGCTTAATTTTACCTTCATAAATTGCTTTACCAGTAATTACTGCTGGCACAGCTGCTTCCTCCAAAAGTTCAATATCCTGGATAGAACTTACTCCACCACTGGCGATGAGATACATTCCAGGTTGAGCGGCGAGCATTTTTTTATACAATTCGACGGCTGTACCTTGTAACATTCCATCTTTGCTGATATCAGTACAAATTACTTTATTAACACCTTGATTTATATAGTTTTTAACAAAAGGTAAAAGTTCCAATTCAGTCGTTTCTAACCACCCTCCTACTGCAATTTTCTCATCCTTCACATCGGCACCAAGTATGATTTTTTCACCGCCAAATTTAGCAATCCAAGAAGAGAATATATCTGGATTTTTAACAGCTATACTCCCACCCGTTACCATGGCGGCACCACATTCGAAAGCAATTCGAAGATCTTCATCCGATTTTAGTCCACCTCCAAAATCAACAATTAGATCAGTGGAGGAACAAATTTTATCAAGTACTTTATGATTGACAATATGGTGAGCCTTAGCGCCATCCAAGTCTACCAAGTGCAAACGACGAATCCCTGCATCTGCAAACATTTTGGCTACTTCAAGTGGATTTTCGTTGTAAATGGTTTTCTGAGCATAATCGCCTTGAGAAAGACGAACGCATTTGCCATCAATTAAGTCAATGGCAGGAATGATTTCTATCACGTTTATTGTTTTTTTATTGTCCAAATTCTAAGTAAAGTATTATCAAGGGACTTTACTCCTTCTATAATTTCTCAACTATACAAAAGTAGTACAAAAGACAGAATTAGACAAATTGGGATGGAGAATTTTTGAATTTGCAAACTCAAAGAAAAAAACAAGATTTGAACTTGGACTCGATTCTACATAAAAACTTGATTCATAAAGATTTATCCTGTGGGACGAGGCGGATTGATACACAGTGAATGCTAGAGCCAAACTTCTAGCATGCACTTCAGCCAGCCCATTACCCATACGAGCCGTGTGTTGAACTATACTTTACATAATTATCACGATATCATATACTTAAAAGGAAAATATCTACAATTTCTCATTTTTCATCCAAAATTCAGATATTTTTCAGACTATGTTTTCGTAGTATGGTTAATTCAGTTTTTTTTCATTTCAGCCTGTAAATTGTAAAATGCTCGTTTATTGTTATTTCTATCTTTCCTACTCGTCCGTTCATTGTTTCTTACTCAACAAAATTCTCAATAAAAGTATTGTAAAAATAAAAGTTAATACAGAAAAAGCTTTTTCAATATTGGTATGAGCAAACAAATTACCAATAGTATTCAAAGAAAAAATGCCAAAGAATATCCAAAGTGTAAAGTCAATTAACTTATTTTTTACATTCTTACTTTTTAATGAAAGTATCCAAATTAAAAATAGATTTATAGCAATAGAAATACTTTCAAAAACGTACATTTCTTCTACTGATTCTAGCCGCCCCCCCCAAGTAATGCTGAAAGGGATTATTCTTACTAAAATTAAGAAGTGGAAAATTATTACCAAGGATAATAATCCTACTAAAAATCTAATCGTATTTTTGTTATTCATCATAATCAATGTTTATTTTTTGTAGTGTAAAAATGGACTTTCATCCATAAAGATTTAAACACCTTATATACACCGTTTTGTATATTTAATCAAATAGCTATTTGAAAGTCCTTATTTAATTGTCTATTATTGTTTGATTACAATCCCGTTTGGTTTTGTGCCTACAGCAATGGTTTTAGAAACGATGTGGGTAGCTACCTCAATTACTGAAACAGTTCCTGCACCTTGATTGGTAACGAATGCTTTTGTTCCATCACTGTTAAAAGTTATTGCATGTGCATCAGCACCAGTTACAATGCTGCCTTGTAAAGTCCAAACTCCGCTAAGCAAAGTATAGTAAACAACTTTACCGTTAGTTGCATCAGAAATCCATAATTCACCACTTGAAGTATGGTAAGCCACATAGCCAGGCTTGAACCCTAGATTTATGGTGCTTGTAACTTTCATAGTTGAAACAGAAATTTCAGAAATGGTTTGGCTCTTTTCGTTGTCCACATACATTTTACCATTGCTTCCGCTCCAAGCACCAACAGGGTCTGCACCAACTATTAATGTAGTATGTATCATTTTCGTATTAGCATCAATTAAGGTAACGGTACCGTCCATTGTATTGCAAGCAAAAGCCATTGAACCATCGTTTGAGAAGGTAACTTCCGAAAGTCCTTTGCCTACGTTAATGGTATTTTGAAGTGTCCAGTCAGAAGTTTTGTAAATCAAAACTTGACTTTGAATGGTGTCTAATTGCCCTATCCAAAGTTCAGTGCCAGCATTGTTAAAAATTGCATTGTGTGGTAATTTAGGAAGTGCAATTTCTTTGTCAATCATTCCTGTAACAACGTCAATAATTTGAACTTTCAAACCAGCAGTTGTACCACCGTGACCATCATGTCCGCCACTTAGATCTGTAGAAGTAATGGCCACCGCTAACTTGGTTTTCGTTGGGTTGATGTAAATATGGTGTGGAAATATTGAGCCGTTTAATCCTATTGTTTCAGAAACGGTGTAATCGGAAAGTTTGATTACCGACAAATTGTTCGATGCTCCATTTACCACATAAGCTGCAGGGTAGTTAATATTCAGCATACTATGCCCAGCGTGGTCTATGTTATTCTCATCATGCATTGTGCACGATGAAATTAAGAAAGCAAAAATTGTTGTTGAAATGATTGCTATTGTTGCAATTGATTTATTCATTTTATTTAAAGTTGTTAATTTTATTTTTAGTTTAAATTTACTCATTTTAGAGTTGTTTCATTTCTGTCTTTAGTCTCTTGTTAAAATTGTTTGCAGCCTACTATTTATTGTTATTCAATCGTATTATCAATAAAGTGAAAACGGAAGTAGAAATTGATAATTGCCATCCACCTGCCAATGACCATACGAGACCTGTGTTATGCGTTCGGTGTTTGTGTATTGTTTTCAGTTCTTATAGGCTAAAAACCTAGAACAGTTCTTTTTACACAAAAGTAATTGTTAATTCGCCGATTCCAACTCAATTATGAAGTTTATTTTGTCCATTCCCTCTTCGTCCCCTCGAAATGACTTTAGCAAAAGGAATCCAAAGCTATCTTCCGAAAACTTCTATACGGTTCAGCACATTAGCCTTGCTGCCAGTTGGCTCTATTATTTTCCAAATTTTGCAGAGGTAAATTCGGGTATGCATAATCTTGTTTTTTAATGCAAAGGTATGAAGTGGAAGTGACAAAAAAATCAGCCATATTGTGACTGATTTTTTAATATTCAAAGCGGAGCTTTGCTTTTAGCATGACATAGGCTGGAGCAGAATATTCATTTTATTACACTACCCTTATCTGGGTCGACGTTTCATCCCAAACTGTCGTTCCCCTCGGAGTACAAATCCCCAATTGTACTCATTATAAAAAACCTTCAGTTGTCCCATTCCAACTAATCAATCAAGAATAGATTGAAAATTATCCTTTTTAAATCCTCCTTAATCAAGAAAAATACTCCTACTATTATAGCAATTAAAACACTCATTATTATATAATAATGTCATTACTTATCCCTTGTGAAAGTTTATTTATTGCAATAGATTTGTGAAACATACCCGTGTAAAAATAATCATACAAATTTATGGGATATTCCAAAAAACTTTTAAAACAAATTTATTTATGAAACCTACATGACCGCGCGCGTTCACCAAAGAGCATGAAAATGTTGTATCTTCGACCTATGTTTTACATAAAAAGATACAACTATGGACACTCAAGAGATTCTTTTTGATCAGGTCGTAGCGAAAGCTTGTGGACTTGATGTGC
>CANFFA010000151.1 GCA_947445425.1 Paludibacteraceae bacterium | reverse complement strand
TAACAGTAGTAAGGTAATTGTCAATTTTTGAATAGTTTATAAATAAAAAAAAATGAAACTCAAACACCAAATCCTCTTTTGCCTTTATGCTTTTTTTATTTTTCTGTTGTATAGTCCTGTCGAAGCAAGTAATACTGCTTCGGTTACAAAACAACAAATTCTTTGGTCGACAGAAGCAACAGCAGCTGAAGATACTCATTTGGCATTTCGCGGCACTTTTTCTTTAAATAAAGAGACTAATCTTGATCTTCATATCTCAGGAGCTTCCTGGTATGTGGTTTGGTTAGACGGAAACTGTTTTTATGAGGGTCCTGATCGTTACGATTCAGCATACCCTGAGTATCAGAAGAAAAATTTAACGCTCTCTGCCGGAAATCATCTCTTGGCAGTTCAGGTACATTACGAAGGAGTGGATACACGTTTGCTGAAAGTAATTCAACCATTTCTTTATTCCAATTTAATGGATGGCAATATTGAAATTCCAATTACCTGGAAATGCTTGCCACTGGCAGCTTACGATTCAAAAGTTAAACTCATCAATGCTGAATTGGGTTGGATAGAATGGGTAGATACACGAAAACTCCCCACAGATTGGCAAAAGCCGGGATTTGATGATGCACTTTGGAAATCACCTGTGCCGGTAGTACGTCCACTTGGTACATTTACACCTTCAAAAATATCGAATGTAAAGAGCACTGAAATTAATCCCCTTTTGATTGCAGAAGGGAAGCTGGCCGAAGTGTATGGCTACGAAAAGGACAACCCATCTGCCCGGTTTTTCTTGCGGGATTTGGAATGTAAGAAAATTCCGCAACAAGGTATCTGGAGGCGATACGACTTAGGTCGGGTTCGTTTGTCAAGGCCAAAATTTGTAATGGATCTTCCCGAAGGTGCTGTGGTAGAATTTGCTTACAGCGAACAGCTATTACATGGTCGGGTTTCGCCCTGGATTACTTTATCGTGCAGCGATTCCTACAATATGGATCATATAGTGGCAAAAGGTGGTGTACAAGAATTTTTTCCACTCACTCCGAAAGGTGGTCGATTTATGGAAGTTCATATTCTTGCAAAACCGGAAAAAATAAAAATACTGAGCGAGAAGGTGCTAGATCGTTGTTATTACGATTCTGTGAAAGGTAGTTTCACTTCCAATGATGCTTTGATTAACAAAATCTGGAAAACAGGAATCAATACCTATTTATCATGTGCCGAAGATGCTTTGATTGATAATCCTACCCGTGAAAGAGGACAATGGTTAGGTGATGTTGGCATTGTTGGGGAACAAGTAGGTTCAGTTGGTTTTTCGGATTTGAAGATTATTCGTAGAGGATTGGTTCAGTTTAGCCAATGCGCTCGTGCTGATGGAATGGTAGCAGGGCTTTGTCCCGGCGGAAGTGCTTATTTATCCACTTATGCCGCACAATGGGTTCCTGCATGTATGGAGTATTGGCGATTAACAGGGGATAAAACCATTCTTGAAGAATTATATTCTGCTGCTGAAAAAAATATGGATGGATTCTCTAAATTTTTAGGAGAAAATGGGTTCAGTAGCAAAGCTGGTTGGGCATTCGTGGATTGGGGATATGTTCCCAATGAAGGGAACACTGACATGGCTCTTAATCTTCATTGTTTTATTGCTTTTCAAAATATGGAAAAGTGGGCTTCTCTCATGGGCAAAAAAGATAAAGTGGCAGCGTATCATAAACTCTCCGAAAAAATTGCGAACCTAATTCCGGCATACTTTGATTCCAATCGCTCTGATACTGGTTTTAATTTTGAAAAGATAGGATATCACCGTACGGTGTTGGGGCTCACTACAGGATTTATTCCAAAGGAGAATAAAGCAGAAGCCATTGTGTTTATTAAAAAACATATACTCAATTGTTTCCCCAATAATCCAAATGCTCCCAGATTGAGTGACCCCGGAGCAAATAATCCTCAATTGATAACTCCCTATTTCGCTCATTATACTTTCCCGATTCTTATCAACAACGGTGATATGGATTTTGTGCTGGATCAATATCGTACCTGTTGGGGTTGGGCGCTTGAAGATGATAAAACTACCTGGGTGGAAGTTTTTGATACCCGTTGGACGCATTGCCACCAGTGGGCAGGATGTCCGACCTGGCAACTATCACGCTATGCATTAGGGTTGAATCCTCGTTTTGATTTAGGGGTAAACAGATTTGATTTTGATTTGCAAACCGGTTCATTAAAAAACGCAGAAGGAAATATACCTCTCCCAAGTGGGAATACAGTTCATGTGAAATGGGAGAAAAGAAACGGGAAGATTTATTACGAAGTCTCTACAAAAGAACCTTTGACGATAAATATCCCAAAAGAAGTAAAAACAAATTTAAAAGGTTTGGTAAAAGTGAAAGATAAAATATCTTTCTCATTAGTAATACAAAAAAAATAAATTAAACGATTTGCATTGAAATTTTCTATCAGGAAAGAATATAAAAAACAAAAATATGGAAAAGCAAACAAAAGTAGGATTATTTGGAATAGGATTAGATACCTATTGGGCTCAGTTTGATGGCTTGCTCGATAATTTAATGATTTATCAGAATCAGATTAAAAATAGAATAGGGCAATTTGGCGTGGAAGTGATTGATGCAGGAATGGTGGACAACCCCATAAAAGCAAGAGAAGCAGCAGATTTTTTGAAGGCGAACGATGTAGAAATTGTTTTTTTATATGTTTCAACCTATGCCTTATCATCCACTGTTTTGCCGGTGGCACAAAAGCTCAAAGTGCCGGTTATCATTCTGAATCTTCAACCGGTTGCCGAACTCGATTATGAAACATTTAATAAGTTGGGTGATAGAGGAAAAATGACTGGACTATGGTTGGAAAATTGCCAGGCTTGTTCGGTGCCCGAAATTGCCAGCGTGTTTAACCGTTCAGGCATTCAGTATGATTTTGTAACCGGATATCTTCAGGACGAGGAAGCATGGAGCGAGATTGAAGCATGGACAGAAGCGGCACGTGTAACAGCAGCTATGCGTAACAATCGCTTAGGGATTTTGGGACATTATTACGGCGGCATGCTCGATGTGTACACCGATGTAACAAAACAATCCGCTGTATTTGGAACCCACATTGAAATACTGGAAATGTGCGAACTCAAAAAATACCGCGACGAAACAACTGAAGCCGAAGTACAAGCTAAAATTAATGAGTTTAATAAAACATTCGATGTAGCTCCAGAATGTGAACTATATGAAATAGAGCGCGCTGCGAAAACGTCGGTGGCATTGGATAAACTAATTGAAAACCATAATCTTGGTTCGATGGCTTATTATTACGAAGGCGAAAATGGAAATGATTATGAAAATATTGTCACATCAGTTATTGCCGGAAACACCTTACTGACAGGGCGAAATATTCCTGTAGCGGGCGAATGTGAAGTAAAAAATGCACAAGCCATGAAAATTATGGCCGAATTTGGTGCGGGAGGTTCTTTTTCTGAATTCTATTTAATGGATTTCAACGATGATGTGGTGATGCTCGGACACGATGGACCAGCACATTTTGCCATTGCTCAGGGACGTGTAAGGTTAGTGCCATTGCCTATCTATCATGGAAAGCCCGGAAAAGGATTATCCATACAAATGACCGTAAAACATGGGCCGGTTACCTTACTTTCGGTTGTGGAAGGTAAGGATGGCGTGTTCCTGCTGGTGGCACAAGGCGAATCGGTCGCAGGGCCTGTTCTTGAAATTGGCAATACCAACAGTCGATATCGTTTCTCGATTGGTGCAAAACGTTTTATGAACGAATGGTCAAAGCAAGGACCCGCTCACCATTGTGCTATTGGTGTTGGTCATATCGGAGATAAAATTGAGAAGTTGGCATTTTTACTCAATATTCCGATAAAAGTGATTTGCTAAGCCCCTATGTTTGTAGTTAGAAAATAAAATGCTCAAAAAAAGCATAAGTTACAAGAGTATTATAACTTTGAGGTACCAAACTTAAACTTATAAAACCAAGTAACTTATGCAAACACAAAGAACGCAATTAAATTTTGAAGGACAAAGTATTTTTGTTGGAATAGATGTCCATTTAAAGAGTTGGAGTGTCTCTATTCTTACTGAGAATTTACATCATAAAACCTTTAGTCAGCCTCCGAAACCGGAAGATTTATCAGCCTATCTTAAAGCTAATTTTCAGGGCGCAAAATACTTCTCTGCTTATGAAGCTGGATTCTGTGGTTTATGGAGTCATTATAAATTAGTGGAATTGGGTATCAGTAATATGGTGATAAATCCAGCTGATGTGCCAACAACACAAAAAGAACAGATGCAGAAAACAGATGCTGTTGATAGCAAGAAAATTGCTAGATCCCTTCGAGCCGGTGAGCTGAAAGGCATTTACATTCCTTGTCAAAAGACCTTGGAAGACCGTTCGCTAATTCGAGTGCGCAATAGCATTGTGAAAGATTTAGTTCGAATCAAACAACGGATTAAATCAATGCTATACTTTCATGGAATTGAATATCCTCCTGAATTTCAAGGTGGCAGCGGTCATTGGTCAAAAAGGTTTTTAAATTGGCTAAAAGGCATTCAACTACAATATCCAACAGGAACTGCCGCACTTGGTCTTTTTATAAAAGAGGCAGAACAACAGCGAGCCTTATTGTTGGAGGCTACAAAACAGATAAAAGCTTTGTCCACAAGTGATTCTTATGCAAAAAACGTGGAGCTGATTACTAGCACTCCTGGAATTGGGCTTATCACAGGAATGCTCTTTTTGACTGAGATCGAAAGCATCAGCCGTTTTGAGAATACGGACAAATTTGCTGGACTAGTAGGACTAGTTCCCAACTGTAATTCTAGTGGAGCGAATGAGCGAATCGGAGAGATAACTCCACGTGGGCACTCGTACCTTCGAAAAAGTCTAATTGAAAGTGCTTGGATAGCAGCACGAATCGATCCGGCACTCACTCTGGCCTATCATAATTATTGTAAACGAATGGAGCCTAATAAAGCAATAGTGCGCATTGCACGAAAATTATTGAATAGAATACATTCAGTATTAAAAAACGAAAAAATGTATGAAAAGTGCATTGTTAAATAAATCCTATCAAAACAATCTAAATCTGAAGTGACCACTAACAATTCCTTGCAGCTCTGTCTGCTTCCTAAGGATGTGGCACTTTACTTACTAAACTGAAACAGGGGATTGTAGCTTCGTCTACTGATAGAAGGTTGTTTTGTAGGTTTTATTTTATTGGAAAACTGGAAAGAAATCAAAAAGGTTTTTTTAGCCATAAGGCGATACCAGTAAAAGTAAAAGGGACAGCTAAAAGCCATCCCCTAGACTCTTACTGTCTAACGCGGAAAGCCTATTGCTGATAGGTTGCTCCTCAGCAGAGCCTATTTCCTCTTCAACTTCCTGAGAACAAAGATAATAGATTCCATTGTGAATTTATAAAAAAATATAATAATACTCTTTATATTTGGATTCATTGCTGTCCGAACATTTAGTTAAAATATTCGAATTTGATTTTTATTAGCTTATATACAAGTAGTTAGCTGGCAAATTGAATAAAAAGCTGTTCAAAATCTTTTTCATTTGTCTTTCCACTAAATAGATTTGGTGGATCGTGTTGCCTTTTTCGAGCAGCCCTTACCGTTATTTGTGTGTTATTTACAATATACCCAAGTCGATTATACTGAGTCAGACACACACGGACTATGGTTATAAAGTGACCAAAATGGTGATTGGTTTGACTCAATGTTCTACGAATAAGCTCTAATAGGAGATAACAGATTAACGCTATAAATATTTGCGATTTACAGGCATTCTTACTTGTTCCCAAGAATGTCTTTATCTGGAGGTTTTGCTTCAATAGTTTGAAAAATGTTTCTATCAACCAACGCTTTTTATAGAGTTCGGCTATTGTGGCAGCTTCCCATTCTAAATTATTGGTAATTAGTTCGATGGTACGGTCATCTTCTTCAATATAAACTACAACTCGGCGAAAGTCAACATCACCAACTCCATTTGCAATAGCGGCTTTTCCCGTGAGTCGGATTATTTCATCTTTCAGAATATGAAAGTCTTTGTCATCAGGCAAATCGTTCTCTCTAATGGACTCATAGAGTATATTTCCCTTTATTCTTGTAACAAAATGATTTTCATCATCGATCCTTATTTTAAATAACTTTGTAGGTATAGGCGTTTAGACCGCAGGATTTCTGACGAATAACACTACCTTTGTCAGATGGAAACAAGAGACAAATTTATTGGACTAAATTCAATAACGTTCACGCTTCGG
>CANFFA010000150.1 GCA_947445425.1 Paludibacteraceae bacterium | reverse complement strand
GATCGTGTTATTTTTTATAGCGTTGACAATGTTCAAATTCGCTATTCAGGTCATAATGATACCAAAGCTTATACTGCTGGTGTTGACTTTAAACTTTCTGGAGAGTTGGTACCTGGTGCCGAATCTTGGTTGAATTTCTCTTTGATGGATGCCAAACAACAGCTTTTGATAACTCCTACTGCTAATACTCCATCGGTTGATCCCAAGGCTTGGATGTCTAGTCCAACTGAACAACGTTACGCTTTTTCTTGCTTGTTTCAGGACTATTGGCCAACAAATTCTAATTACAAAGTGCAGCTTAAATTTATTTGGTCGGATGGCTTACCCTTTGGATCTCCTAATAATCCCTTTCAAAGTACCCATTTTCGTGCACCTGCTTACCGTCGGGTTGATATTGGTGGCTCTCGTTTATTGGTTAGCAAATCTGATGAATTGTTAACTAAACCCGCTTTTAAACACATTAAGTCCATTTGGCTAAATCTCGAAGTGTTTAATTTGTTGAGTGTTAAGAATGTTAGTTCTTATTATTGGGTAAATCACATTTCTGGACAGCAATTAGCGGCTCCTAATTTCCTTACTGATAGAATTTTCAATCTGAAATTAATCGTCGATTTTAAATAAAATATGGTAATTCATAATTATGAATTGTGAATTATGCATTCTGCATTACTTCTGTTTTGACGATGTAATTATTTTCGAAATTGCCTTATTTTTACTACTTTTGCAACATTGATTTAATTGTAAATTACAGCAATTAATCAAGATGTCGCCTTGATAAATTTCTGTTAACTGATAACGTAACAAATGCCACACACTTCAAAACGGGGCCAAGATATGCCCGCATCGCCTATTCGTAAATTAGTTCCTTTGGCTGATAAAGCCAAGGCTAGGGGTATTAAGGTTTACCATCTTAATATCGGACAACCCGATTTGAAAACTCCGCAGATCGTATTAGATGCCATTCGGAACATTGACCGTTCGGTGTTAGAATATAGTCCAAGTGATGGTATTAAGACGCTGAAAAACAAATTAGCGGCCTATTATCATACTTTTAATATTGATGTTACCGAAGATGATATCATCGTAACCACTGGTGGTTCAGAGGCAGTTAATTTTGCCTTTATGAGCTGTCTCGATCCGGGTGACGAAATTATTGTCCCAGAGCCTGCGTATGCTAATTATACAGCCTTTGCTATTGCTGCTGGTGCCATTGTACGACCAGTTGTGTCAACAATTGAAGAGGGTTTTGCTTTACCACCCATTGAGAAGTTTGAGGAATTAATTACACCGAAAACAAAAGGGATATTGATTTGCAATCCAAACAACCCAACGGGTTATTTGTATACTCGCTCGGAGATGAACCAGATCCGAGATTTAGTAAAAAAATACGACCTTTACCTTTTTTCAGATGAAGTATATCGTGAATTCTGTTATACAGGTGCACCTTATATCTCTGCTTTTCATTTAGATGGTATTGAGGAAAATGTTGTGCTGATTGATTCTGTTTCAAAACGATACAGCATGACTGGTGTTAGGGTAGGGGCTTTGGTAACAAAAAACAAAGAAGTTCGCACCAATGTGATGAAGTTCTGTCAAGCAAGATTGAGTCCACCACTTTTGGGTCAGATTGCTTCTGAAGCAGCCATGAATACTCCTGCTGAATATATGTTGGATATGTACAATGAATATGTAGAGCGTCGTAAGTTCTTAATTGATGGTCTAAACCGCATTCCGGGTGTCTATTCTCCTATTCCTATGGGTGCTTTTTATACAGTTGCTCGACTTCCCATTGATGATGCTGATATTTTCTGTTCTTGGTTATTGACGGATTATGAATATGAAGGTCAGACAGTTATGATGGCACCTGCTTCTGGTTTTTATACAGTGGATGGTTTGGGTAAAGATGAGGTTCGAATTGCTTATGTCCTTGATAAAGAAGATTTAAAACAAGCACTCATCGTGCTAGGAAAAGCTTTACAAGTTTATCCAGGAAGAACGATTTAGTTACAAATTACAAGTTAATAGGTTAAATATTAACGATTAACGATTAGTGATTAACGATTAGTGATAACGAATCCTTAATCCTTAATCACTAATCACTAATCGTTAATCACTAATCACTAATCGTTTTTTTTTCTTTGACCATTTTTTTATGAATCTAGAGTTTTTTATAGCAAAACGCATCCATTATCAGCAGGGCAAGAAGAACGTTTCTCGCCCTGCTGTTCGTATAGCCACCATCGCCATTGCCCTTGGACTAGCCGTAATGCTTATTTCTGTGGCGGTTGTGATTGGATTTAAAACGGAAATTCATAACAAAACCATTGGTTTTGGTGGGCATATACAAGTTACAAATTTCGATAATAACAATACCTATGCGATGAATCCAATTAAAATGGATACATCTTTACTGCACAAAATTTCAACTTTAGATGGTGTAAAACACATAGAGCGTTTTGCAACGAAACCGGGGATTATCAAAACTGATACTGAATTTCAAGGGATTGTGATCAAAGGGGTGGAGCGTGATTTTGATTGGGATTTTTTCAAAGCCAATCTTATCCAAGGTCGTCTACTCGATTTGTCCAAAGACTCCCCATCAAACGAGATTGTATTGTCTAAATACTTGGCAAATCTTTTAGGATTAAAACTCGGCGATAGTTTTTTTACCTATTTTATTCAAGATCAAGTGAGGGCACGTAAGTTTAAAATTGTTGGAATATATGCCACTAATTTTATTGAATATGATAAACTATTTCTAATTGCGGATATACGTCAGGTGCAAGCCTTGAACGGTTGGGAGGCCGATGCATTTAGCGGGTTGGAGGTGCTGATTTACGATTTTGATCGTATGGATGAGTTGGGTGACGCGGTATATGGCGCTACTGCCAATAAATTTTCTGCCGATGGTAAAGCTTATACCACTCAAACTGTCAAACAACTTAATCCACAGATTTTTAGTTGGCTCGATTTGCTCGATTTAAATGTATGGGTCATACTCTTATTGATGCTTTCAGTTGCTGGCTTTAACATGATTTCAGGCTTACTGATTCTTATTTTAGAACGCACCAATATGATCGGTATTTTAAAATCTCTTGGTGCTACAGATTGGTCTGTACGTAAAATCTTCCTCTATCACTCCTTTTTTCTTATTGCCAAAGGGATGTTTTGGGGCAATGTAATTGGACTCTCATTTTGTGCAATTCAATACTTCACAGGAGTAATTCCACTTGATCCAGTAGCCTATTATGTTGCTAAAGTTCCAATCTATTTCGACTGGATGTATATCTTTCTACTAAATATGGGGACTTTACTCGCTTCATTATTGATGATGATAGGTCCTTCCTATTTGATTACTAAAATTACCCCTGCAAAGATTATTCGTTACGAGTAAAGTCCTATCAATAAGGCACTAAGAACACGGAGTTTCACTTAGAAAATAAATCAAACTGTTATCCTTGTTGTATTAATTTACGATTAAATTATTACTCATTATTACTTTTATGAAATTTTATTATCAAATCTTAGTGCTTTTAATTACGATTCTGTTTTTTGTTTCCTGTAAAGATAAAGAAGGTCAGCAAAAATTAGCAGATATACGATTGAAACATATTGAACAGCTAATTCTCCAGAATTCTTTCAACCAGGCAAAGATTCAGATTGATAGTATTCACCTCCTTTTTCCACGACTTGTAAAAAAACGTGCTGTAGCTCAGGCCTATGCCGATACTATTGCTCGTAGAGAAAATGCAAGAACTTTAAGCTATTGTGATAGTCTGTTGGTAATGAAAGAAAAAGAAAAAGCGGAACTTCAGAAGAATTTCCGCTTTGAAAAGGATAAGAAATACCAGGAAATCGGTAGTTATGTCTATAAATCACAGACAACAGAAAATAATGCTACCCGAACTTACCTGAAAGCCTATGTAGATGAGAAGGCCGATTACTATTTGGTGAGTAACTATTGTGGAAATTCAAAATTAGAGCATATTTCCGTAAAAGTGAGTGTTGATGATCTCTTTTCACAAACCGACACTATACCAGTCTCTCATGCTTTCAATCATAGCTACATCGATGGAGCTGTACATTGGGAATCAATTACTTTTAAAAATGAGGCAGAAAAAGGAGTTTCTGCCTTTATTGCTCAATACGAAGCCAAGCAAATCAAGGTAAACTTAATCGGTAGAAGATCTTGTCAGTATATACTTTCTTCATTCGACAAAAAAGCCATTTCACAAGCCTATCAATTGTGGGTGGTAATGAAAGATGTAGATAAACTAAAAGCAGAAATTAAGAAAGCCCATTCCAAAATTTCTCGAATAAAAAGCGTAAAAGAGTGATTAATGTTTAATGATTAGTGATGCCAATAATCACTAATCGTTAATCACTAATCGTTAATCTAGAGTTTACTCATAAACTTCTCAATATCAACCACGAATCTCTCGTGTGTTCCTTCGCCTAAGACAAAATCATTGTCATCAAAAGCTTTCACGCTAAAAGAATACCTTCTCCCTTCAATTTCAGTGATGGTTGCTGTGCAATGAACTTTTGCACCCACTGCACTTGCCTTCAAATGTTTAATACTTATTTCTGTTCCCACGCTGGTTTTGCCTTCAGGTAAGTCTGTTAGCATATTCATAGCCGTACTTTCCATTAAAGCAATTAATGAAGGGGTAGAAAAAACGGGAAGACCGCCTGAACCTACAAATTGTGCTGTTTGACTCTCAATGACGGTAATGGTTTGGGTGTGTGATTGGTTAAGCATAATGGAATGATTATTAATTATACATTTTTCTGTTCAAATGTCTTTTGTTTTTAAAAATAAGTAGGTTGTGGAAAAGTTGAGCAAGCCAAAATAACTTATATCTTACTAATAATATCATTAATATTTCACCTTTTCTAAAATGGGAAAGGTACTTCATCTCTATGTCTCTGAACATATTGTAGTATTCTTTTCGAAGAGCAGAGGAATGAGTGTCAATCATTAATCGGACTTTGTTTTGGACCTTTGGTAGTTCTATGATTTGTTGAAATCTTTCTAATTCATTATGCTCATAATGGAAATTTTCCAGTAAGTTCCAAAATGAAATCACATTTTCAAAATGCATTCTATTTTTAGTTTTTGTGATTGCATTTTCATTGTATTGAACGTAATGATAGAATGCGTGATCAACTTTTACAATAATATTTGCAAAATAAAACATTCTCAATAAAACGTATCCATCTTCCATATAATTTAGGCCACCTGGAACACGACATTCTGAATGTGTATACAATGATTTGCGAATTAATTTACTACATAATGTATTACTGAGTTTTTTTTGTTTTAATAAATTGACATAATTTGTCCATTTGTCTAGCTCGATTGTATTGTAGAATAAACTAGTGCTATTTGGATATTCAATAGTTAAGTCAGATACGACAATATCTGCATGAAGTTCGCTTGCTTTATCATATAAAATTTCAATCATGTTTAAATCGATATAATCATCACTATCTACAATTGCGATGTATTCCCCCTTCGATGCCTCCAGAGCTGAATTTCTGCTACTTGCAAGCCCCTTATTAATTTCATGATGTATAATTGTAACTTGCTTTTCTCTATTTGGATATTTTTCGAGTATTCGTTTTAATTTTATAATGCTGTCATCTGGAGAGGCGTCATCCACGAAAATATATTCAATCTCAGAAAAGGTTTGACCAAATAGGCTGTGTGCACATTTTTCTATAAAAGCTGAGGTTTTATAGATAGGTATGAGTATCGAAACTTTTGGATTCACTTTTTTATTGTATTGTTGACGATTGAACTTAGTTTGTTTTTGAATAATAAAACTTTATATAACAATTCAAATATTGAGTGCATTTTATTTCTTAATATCCATAAAAATAATCGCTCACTTTTTGAAAATAAACGTAGACAACTCATCTCTTCCTCCATGAAGATAGTCGAATATTTTTTTCTTAATTTCGGATCAGTTGTGTCGAGAATTAATCTCAATTTCCTTTCAGCTTTTGGTCGAACTATAAATTGTTTATAGCGCTCAAATATGAGTTTGTTTTTTAAAAAATCATCGATCAAGCTCCAAAGTTTAATTGAATTTTCAAAATGCATTTCTGTAACCTCTCTTGTTATTGATTGATTATTTATGCAGTTGTAGTGATAGTAAGTTTTGTCTCTTTTATAAATACTTTCGGCGTAATAGAATAATCGAAAAGTAACATGAAAGTCTTCACCATAATTAAGTCCATCTGGAACTCTACATTCTATCATTTTGAAGAATTCTTTTTTAACGAATTTATTCCATAAGCTG